>MUNG01000002.1 GCA_002154585.1 Streptomyces pseudogriseolus | reverse complement strand
ACGTGAAACACCACCCCCGGAGTCGTTCTTACTTGTCCTTCAGGCAGAGCAGGAAGCTCTTGTCGCCGTTGGTCTCCGTGTAGACGTACTCGAAGTCCTTGGCCTCGGCCTCGCACTTGCTCTGCGCCGTCAGGCCGGAGAAGTCGCCCTCGACCTTGGCCAGCACCTTGTACTGCGCCTTCGCGTCACCGCAGTCGACGACCTCGAGGTCCGGGTCGTTGTCGTCCGTGCTGCCGCGGTGCATGCAGTCGCCCACGGCGGCGGTGTTGGCGTCGTCACGGCTGGCGATGAACCCACCGATGGCCACGCCCGCGACGATCAGAACGATCACGATGTTCTTGATCGTCTTGAAGCTGATCTTGCGGCCCTGCGGCTGCGGGGGCACCGGGGCTCCCGGCGGCGGGAAGCCGGGCTGACCGGCCTGCTGCGGGAAGGGGGCCTGGCCCTGGGGCTGGCCGTAGGGCTGCTGCTGGCCCTGAGCGAACGGGTTGCCCTGGGGCGGCGGAGTGGTCACTTGGGGGTCCCCCTAGTACATAGGCACGTGACGCGAAAGACGCGTTGATAAGACGCACGTAAGCTACCGGCCCGGAGTGACAACTCCGTAGCGAGATAAGGCTCTGTGGCGCTGATGTGACACTTACTGGCGTGCAAACCGGGCCATAGTCACCGCAACCGCTCCGTAGATAACGGCAATTGTTACCACCAGCGTGACCGACCGGCCGTCCGGAGGAAGCATCAGGGCCGCCACGGCCGCGGCTCCGACGAACGCCACGTTGAACAGCACGTCGTAGACCGAGAAGATCCGGCCGCGGAAATCGTCCTCCACGGAGGCCTGGACGATGGTGTCCGTGGAGATCTTCGCGCCCTGGGTGCTCAGGCCGAGGACGAACGCTCCCGCCAGCAGCGGGCCGGAGGCGAAGGGCAGGCCGAACGCCGGCTCCAGCACGGCCGCCGCCGCGGCGCAGGTCACGATCCAGCGGACAGGACCCATTCGTCCCGCCGCCCAGGGCGTCAGCACGGCCGCGGCGAAGAAGCCGGCGCCTGACGCCCCCAACGCCAGCCCCAGCAGGGCGAGTCCCTCGTCCGTGGTGGACGTCAGGTGGTACCGGCAGAGCATCAGCAGCATGACGAGCATCCCGCCGTAGCAGAAGCGCATCAGGAACATCCCGGTGAGCGTCCACGCCGCGTCCCTGCGTGCGGGCGCCGCGAGATGGCGTACGCCCGCCGCCAGATCGGCGGCCGTGCCGGAGAGGGCCGTGGCCAGGCGGGGGTGCACCAAGGCGTGGTCCGGGCCGAGCAGTTCCTTGGCGATGCGCAGGGCCGCCAGCGCCGCGCCCAGATAGAGGACGGCGCCCACGAGCACCACGGCCGCGTCCGAGTCCGCCACGACCAGCCGGACCACGAAGGCCAGGCCGCCGCCCGCGGTGGCGGCGAGCGTCCCGGCGGTCGGGGAGAGGGAGTTGGCGACGACCAGCCGCTCGGTGTCCACCACACGCGGCAGGGCGGCCGACAGCCCGGCGAGGACGAAGCGGTTGACGCCGGTGACGCACAACGCGGCCACGAACAGGAGCCAGTCGGGGACCCGGACGAGGATCAGGACGGCGGTCACCGCCGCCATCAGGGCGCGCAGGAGGTTGCCGTAGAGGAAGACCTGACGGCGGCGCCAGCGGTCCAGCAGGACGCCGGCGAAGGGGCCGATCGCGGAGTAGGGCAGGAGCAGGACGGCCATGGCCGAGGCGATGGCCGCGGCCGAGGTCTGCCGCTCGGGCGAGAAGACGACGTAGGCCGCGAGCGCGACCTGGAAGACACCGTCGGCGCCCTGGGAGAGCAACCGGACGGCGAGCAGGCGCCGGAAGCCTTGGAAGCGCAGCAGAACGCGCAGGTCACGGACGACGGCCATGGGGCACAGCCTCACATACGACGGGGGTCTCCGGGACATACGACCCGGAGACCCCCGACTGCCCGCGGTGGTCGCGCTTAGCGCTCGACCTCGCCCTTGATGAACTTCTCGACGTTCTCACGGGCCTGGTCGTCGAAGTACTGCACCGGCGGCGACTTCATGAAGTACGAGGAGGCCGACAGGATGGGGCCGCCGATGCCCCGGTCCTTGGCGATCTTCGCGGCGCGCAGGGCGTCGATGATGACACCGGCGGAGTTCGGGGAGTCCCAGACCTCGAGCTTGTACTCCAGGTTCAGCGGAACGTCACCGAAGGCGCGGCCCTCGAGGCGGACGTAGGCCCACTTGCGGTCGTCCAGCCAGGCGACGTAGTCGGACGGGCCGATGTGGACGTTCTTCTCGCCGAGCTCCCGGTCGGGGATCTGCGAGGTGACGGCCTGGGTCTTCGAGATCTTCTTCGACTCGAGGCGGTCGCGCTCGAGCATGTTCTTGAAGTCCATGTTGCCGCCGACGTTCAGCTGCATCGTGCGGTCCAGGATGACGCCCCGGTCCTCGAACAGCTTCGCCATGACGCGGTGCGTGATGGTGGCGCCGACCTGCGACTTGATGTCGTCGCCGACGATCGGGACACCCGCCTCGGTGAACTTGTCCGCCCACTCCTTGGTGCCGGCGATGAAGACCGGGAGGGCGTTGACGAAGGCGACCTTGGCGTCGATGGCGCACTGGGCGTAGAACTTCGCCGCGTCCTCGGAGCCGACGGGCAGGTAGCAGACGAGGACGTCGACCTGCTTGTCCTTGAGGACCTGCACGACGTCGACCGGCTCCTCGGCGGACTCCTCGATGGTCTCGCGGTAGTACTTACCGAGACCGTCGAGCGTGTGGCCGCGCTGGACCGTCACGCCGGTGCGGGGAACGTCGCAGATCTTGATGGTGTTGTTCTCCGAGGCGCCGATGGCGTCCGCGAGGTCGAGACCGACCTTCTTGGCGTCCACGTCGAAGGCGGCGACGAACTCGACGTCACCGACGTGGTAGTCGCCGAACTGGACGTGCATCAGGCCCGGCACCTTGGCCGCCGCGTCGGCGTCCTTGTAGTACTCGACTCCCTGCACCAGCGATGCGGCGCAGTTGCCCACGCCGACGATGGCTACGCGAACCGAACCCATTCCGGTTGCTCCCTGTGTGTACGAGTGAGGTCCTTGCGGACTCTCACGTGGCGGTGTCGCCGGGCGAATCCGGCCGGGGGTCGTCCCCGGACCGGGGCAGGTCGCCCGTCGCTCCAGATGTGGTGTCCTGCTGAGCGGGCCCCCCGGCGGCGGACCCCTTGAGGTCCCGGCCGGCCCGCTCGCTCTCGATGAGCTCGTTCAGCCAGCGCACTTCGCGCTCCACGGACTCCATCCCGTGGCGCTGGAGCTCAAGCGTGTAGTCGTCGAGGCGCTCCCGGGTCCGGGCCAGGGAGGCGCGCATCTTCTCGAGGCGCTCCTCCAGCCGGCTGCGGCGGCCCTCCAGGACGCGCATGCGGACGTCGCGCGACGTCTGCCCGAAGAAGGCGAACCGCGCGGCGAACGTCTCGTCCTCGTACGCGTCCGGTCCCGTCTGGGCGAGCAGCTGCTCGAAGTGCTCTTTGCCCTCCGCCGTCAGGCGGTAGACGATCTTGGCGCGGCGCCCGGCCAGCGGAGCGGCGAGGGCGTCCTCGGTGGTGTTCCCCGGTTCCTCGATCAACCAGCCGTTGGCGACCAGCGTCTTGAGGCAGGGATAGAGCGTCCCGTAGCTGAACGCGCGGAACACTCCCAGTGACGTGTTGAGCCGCTTGCGCAGCTCGTACCCGTGCATCGGAGCCTCGCGGAGCAGGCCGAGTACGGCGAACTCGAGGATTCCGGAACGCCGGCTCATCGTCGCCTCCCCTCTGCCCCGGTCGTGCCGCGATGGGCTCGTGTGCGGCTCGAGGCCGCCTTTATGTCGCGCTGATGTATCGACTCGATACATCACGACGATAGAACGACCTTCCGGGAGCGACAAGAGGGGGGAGAGTGAACGGGATCACATCACCGTTTCGTTGCGAGCAAGTTGCCTGATTTGAGGTGAACTTCTGGGCCCGGGGGGTTTTGGCGGTGCGTAGTCTGTGCGCCATGCAGACCACCGGGAACCGAGTGACGACTGGGGGCGTCCCTGTCCCCGGTGCAGTACGGATGAATGCGCGAAGCGCCGCATCCGTACTTCGGGGGGACCGGAAACCAGCCGCCGTTTCCAGGCGCGCAGAGGTGCGCCTGCCCGAGGAGTAGTCGTTCGATGAGCGAGCACCGTCGCAAACCGCCGCAGCCGCAGGGAGGCGGACGTGCCGCGGCCCGACGCGGCCAGTCCGGCTCGTCCTCCGGCCGCCGAGCGGCACCGCGAGGCGCCACCGGATCTCCGTCCGATGCCTATGGGCCGGGCACCCGCGGCGCAGGGGGTGAGGCCCCTGCGTACGGCAGTCGTGCCGAGGCGCGTCGCGCGGCACAGCGGGGAGGGTCCCGCCGCGCCACCGGACCCGGCCGCGGACGGGAACGCGCGGCCCCTCCGGCCAAGAAGAGAATCATCGACTATCCGCGCTACGACAAGGACGGCTGGCGCCGCTGGCTGCCGTCCTGGAAGCTCGTGTCCGGCCTGTGCCTCGCCTTCTTCGGCAGCCTCGTCGCGGTGGCCGGGATCGGGTACGCGATGGTGAGCGTGCCCAGCGAGGAGAACGCCGCGGCGTTGTCGGAGAACAACGTCTACTACTGGGAGGACGGCACCCAGATGGTCGCCACCGGTAGCGGCCAGAACCGGCAGAACGTCAGTTTCGACCGGATCCCCGAGGCCATGCGCTGGGCGGTGATCTCGGCCGAGAACAAGAGCTTCTACAGCGACTCGGGCATCGACCCCATGGGCATCGCCCGCGCGCTCGGCAACATGGCGCGCGGCGGCGACACCCAGGGTGGTTCGACGATCACCCAGCAGTTCGTGAAGAACACTTACCTGAGCCAGGAGCAGACGCTCTCCCGGAAGTTCAAGGAGATGTTCATCTCGATCAAGGTGGGCACCAAGCTCTCCAAGGACGAGATCCTCCAGGGCTACCTGAACACCTCCTACTACGGCCGCGGCGCCTACGGCATCCAGGCCGCCGCCCAGACGTACTACGGCAAGGACGCCGAAGACCTCACGCCGAGCGAGTGCGCCTTCCTCGCGGCCCTGCTCAAGGGCCCGACGTACTACGACCCGGCCGGCAACGAGAGCATCGACAGCTCCGCCTCGCCCCAGGCCAACCGCGAGCGTTCCGAGGAACGCTGGGCCTGGATCCTCGAGCAGATGCGCGACGACGAGCACCTCTCGGCCGCCGAGTACCAGCAGGCGGTCAAGAGGTACCCGATGCCTCAGGGGCGCAAGGCCACCAAGGGCATGACCGGGCAGATCAGCTACCTGGTCGACACGGCCAAGCGGTACGTCCTGAAGAACTCGGACATCTCCGAGGCACAGTTCGATCAGGGCGGCTACCAGATCTACACGACCTTCGAGAAGTCGAAGGTCGAAGCGCTGGCCAAGGCCGTGAAGAAGGTCGAGAAGGAGAACATCGACCCGAAGCGCGAGAAGGACCAGCACGTCCAGTTCGGCGCGGCCACGGTGAAGCCCGAGGACGGCGCGATCGTCGCCCTGTACGGCGGCGCCGGCTTCGAGAACGGCCACTTCAACAACAACGCCGACACCCAGGGCGTGCCCGTCGGCTCGACGTGGAAGCCCTTCGTGCTCGCCGCCGCCATGCAGCACGGCACGTACAAGACCAACGGTGTGGGCGTCTCGCCGGCCAGCAAGTACAACGGCAACGACCACCTGAAGATTCTGAACAACGACGGCTCCTACGTCCTCAAGAAGGACAACACGCCGTTCTTCCAGGAGAACGAGAGCGACCACCCGTGGGGCTACATCAGCCTGCGGAAGGCGATGGAGCAGTCGGTCAACACGCCGTTCGTGCAGCTCGGCATGGACGTGGGGATGCGGAAGGTGGCGGACGTCGCCCAGAAGTCCGGCATCCTCGAGGACAGCTTCGCCGGCCTGAACCCCTCGTTCGCGCTCGGCACGTCCACGCCCAGTGCGATCCGTATGGCGGACGCGTACGCGACCTTCGCGGCGTCGGGCAAGCAGGCCGACCCGTACTCGGTGACCAGCGTCAAGTACCGGGGTGCGGAGTTGCCCAACTTCGAGAAGCCGCGGGTCAAGCAGGCGATGCCGGAGAACGTGGCGAACAACGTCACCGACGTGCTCGAGAACGTGATCGAGAACGGTACGGCCCAGCACGCCAAGGAGCTGGGGCGCCGGGCGGCCGGCAAGACGGGTACCACGGACGAGAACAAGTCCGCCTGGTTCGTCGGCTACACCCAGCAGCTGTCGACCGCGGTCGCGATGTTCCGTGAGGACCCCAAGAGCCACAAGCTGCTCTCCATGAACGGCACGGCGGGCAAGGACTCGATCCACGGTGGTGACATCCCCACCCAGGTGTGGACCGAGTTCATGAAGGTCGCACTGAAGGGCACGTCGGACCCCGGCTTCCCCGAGGCCGAGAAGATCGGTGAGGTCGCCGACGGTGTCGGTGCACCGTCGCCGACTCCGACCGAGACGGAGACCGAGGAGCCGGAACCGTCCGATACGCCGACACCGTCCGAGACGGTGACCACCCCGCCGCCGCCCACCGAGACCGAGACCTGCGGCCCCTTCGACTTCCGTTGCCGGGACGAGGAGGAAGAGGACGGCGGGACTGGGAACGGCGGTACGGACAACGGAGGCACCGACGGAGGCGTTTCCTCGTCGCCCGACCCCACCGAGACCGAGGACCCCGGAGGCCCCCGGGGCAGCGACAGCGGTGGCGGCTTGTTCGGAGGCTCCGGCAACTGAGCCGTCCCTGTCCGATGTGGGCGTTTCACGTGAAACATGGGCCGCCGTACCCGACCGGGTACGGCGGCCCTCGCCGTGTCACCGGCCAGGTACGGCAGGATGTGCGCCATGCCCAGTGGAAAAACGACGAGCGTCCACGAGCCGGACCCGGTGCGGCCGACGGAGGAGGACCGGGTCGCAGCGGCCGGCAGCGAGCTGATCGGGGGACCGATCGGACGGCGTGCCCTGCTCGGCAGATCCTGGTGGACGCCGGTGCGGGTGATCGCGCTCGTGGCGATCGGTGTGTTCGCCCTCGGGCTGGTGCAGAAGGCGCCCTGCTACAACGGAGCCTGGTTCTTCGGCGCCAGTTCCCAGTACACGCACGCCTGCTACTCGGACATTCCGCACCTCTACCAGGGACGCGGCTTCGCCGATGGGCTGGTGCCGTACTTCGACCGGCTCCCCGGGGACATGGAGTACCTCGAGTACCCGGTCCTGACGGGCGTGTTCATGGAGGTCGCCGCCTGGCTCACCCCGGGCAGCGGCAGCATCCAGGACCAGGAGCAGTGGTACTGGATGGTCAACGCCGGGATGCTCATGGCGTGCGCCGCCGTGATCGCCGTGTGCGTGACGCGCACCCACGCCCGGCGGCCCTGGGACGGTCTGCTCCTCGCCCTCGCCCCAGCCTTCGCCCTGACCGCCACCATCAACTGGGACCTGCTGGCGGTCGCTCTGACGGCCGCCGCGATGCTGATGTGGTCCCGGGGCCGCGCCCTCGCCTTCGGTGTCCTCCTGGGCCTGGCCACGGCCGCCAAGCTGTATCCCGTACTGCTTCTCGGACCCCTGCTCGTGCTGTGCTGGCGCGCGGGCCGATGGCGGCAGTACGGCATGGCGCTCGCCGGGGCCGCCGTCGCCTGGATCGTCGTCAACGGTCCGGTGATGCTGTTCGCCTTCGACGGCTGGTCGAAGTTCTACACGTTCAGCCAGGAACGCGGCGTCGACTTCGGGTCGTTCTGGCTGATCCTGGCGCAGAACTCGGACGACCCGATCGCGACCGAGACGGTCAACACGCTCGCGACGCTGCTGATGCTGCTGTGCTGCGCCGGCGTGGCGGCCCTGACGCTCACGGCGCCGCGCCGCCCGCGCTTCGCCCAGCTGGCCTTCCTGATCGTCGCGGCGTTCATCCTCACCAACAAGGTCTACTCGCCGCAGTACGTGCTGTGGCTGGTGCCCCTCGCGGCGCTCGCCCGGCCCAAGTGGCGGGACTTCCTGATCTGGCAGGCCTGCGAGGTGGCGTACTTCCTGGGCATCTGGATGTACCTCGCGTACACGACCAGCGGGGACGCCCACAAGGGCCTGCCCACCGACGGCTACCACTGGGCCATCGGCGCGCACCTGGCGGGGACGCTCTTCCTGTGCGTCATGGTCGTCCGGGACATCCTGATGCCGGAACGGGACCCGGTGCGCCGCTCCGGCGGTGACGACCCCTCAGGAGGCGTGCTGGACGGCGCCGAGGACGTCTTCGTGCTCGGCCCCGCGGCACGCCCCGCGCGGCACGCGGCTCACTTCGAGGCGTCCCAGGTCGACTGGGGCAGGACGGAGGCCCAGGGCAGTTCGCTCTGAGCGAAACCTCGAAGGGGGCACCGGTCCCCCGACCACGCGAGGGGCCGTGCACGGAACGTCCGTGCACGGCCCCTTCGGCGTGTTACCGGTGCCGGCTCAGCGGTCGACGAGCCGGTCGAACTGTGTGGTGGTGTGCCGCAGATGGGCCACCAGCTCCTCGCCGACCTTGGGCTCCGGGGCGTCGGCCGGCACGAAGAGGATGGACACCTGCATGTGCGGCGGCTCGGCGAACCAGCGCTGCTTGCCGCCCCACACGAACGGCGAGAGGTTGCGGTTGACGGTCGCGAGGCCGGCCCGGGCGACGCCCTTGGCGCGCGGCATGACGCCGTGCAGGGCCTTGGGGGCCTCCAGACCCACCCCGTGGGACGTTCCGCCCGCCACGACCACCAGGAAGCCGTCGGAGGCCGCCTTCTGCTGGCGGTAGCCGAACCGGTCCCCCTTGGCGACCCGGGTGACGTCCAGCACCGCGCCGCGGTACTCGGTGGCCTCGTGGTCACCCAGCCAGAGCCGGGTGCCGATCCGGGCGCGGAAACGGGTCTGCGGGAACTGCTGCTGGAGGCGGGCCAGCTCGTCGGCCTTGAGGTGGCTGACGAACATCGTGTGCAGCGGCAGGCGGGCCGCCCGCAGGCGGTCCATCCAGCCGATGACCTCCTCGACGGCGTCGGAGCCGTCGGTGCGGTCCAGCGGAAGGTGGATGGCGAAGCCCTCCAGCCGGACGTTCTCTATCGCGGCGTGCAGCTGGGGCAGGTCCTGCTCGCTGATGCCGTGCCGCTTCATCGAGGACATCACCTCGATGACGACGCGGGCGCCGACCAGGCCGTACACGCCGTCGACCGACGACACCGAGCGGATGACCCGGTCCGGCAGCGGCACCGGCTCCTCACCGCGCCGGTATGGCGTCAGCACCAGCAGGTCACCGCCGAACCAGTCCTTGATCCGCGCGGCCTCGTACGTCGTGCCGACGGCCAGGACGTCCGTGCCCAGCCGGGTGGCCTCCTCGGCGAGCCGCTCGTGGCCGAAGCCGTAGCCGTTGCCCTTGCAGACGGGGACGAGCCCCGGGAACTGCTCCTGCACGTGCTTGTGATGCGCCCGCCAGCGCGCGGTGTCGACGTAGAGCGTGAGCGCCATGGCCGGACCTGGAACCTTTCTCGTGGCTGCGGTGTAACAAAGGTAGGGGAGGCGACGAAACCGTCGGGCTACGAAGACGGATACCGCGGTGAAGCGCGGGTCAGCGGCGGGACATGTAGATGTCGAGCGCCTTGTGGAGCAGCTTGTTGAGCGGGAAGTCCCACTCGCCGAGGTACTCGGCCGCCTGACCGCCGGTGCCGACCTTGAACTGGATCAGACCGAAGAGATGGTCGGTCTCGTCCAGCGAGTCGGAGATGCCGCGCAGGTCGTAGACGGTGGCGCCGAGCGCGTAGGCGTCACGCAGCATCCGCCACTGCATGGCGTTCGAGGGGCGCACCTCACGGCCGATGTTGTCGGAGGCGCCGTAGGAGTACCAGACGTGGCCGCCGACGATCAGCATGGTCGCCGCGGACAGGTTCACGCCGTTGTGCCGCGCGAAGTACAGCCGCATGCGGTTGGGGTCCTCGGTGTTGAGGGCCGTCCACATCCGCTGGAAGTACGACAGCGGGCGCGGCCGGAAGTGGTCGCGCACGGCCGTGATCTCGTACAGCCGCTGCCACTCGTGCAGGTCGTCGTAGCCGCCCTGGACGACCTCGACGCCGGCCTTCTCCGCCTTCTTGATGTTGCGGCGCCACAGCTGGTTGAAGTTCTTGTGGACCTCTTCCAGGGCGCGGTTCGCCAGCGGCACCTGGTAGACGTAGCGCGGCTGGACGTCGCCGAAGCCGGCGCCGCCGTCCTCGCCCTGCTGCCAGCCCATGCGGCGCAGCTTGTCGGCGACCTCGAAGGCGCGGGGCTCGATGAAGTCGGCCTCCAGGTCACGCAGGCGCTTGACGTCCTGGTCCTGGATGCCCCGCTTGATGGTCGCGGCCTCCCAGCGGCGGATGATCACCGGCGGGCCCATCTTCACGGAGAAGGCGCCCTGCTGCTTCAGGTGGGCGAGCATCGGCTCGATCCACTCCTGGAGATTCGGCGCGAACCAGTTGATGACCGGGCCCTCGGGCAGGTAGGCGAGATACCGCTTGATCTTGGGCAGCTGCCGGTAGAGCACAAGACCCGCGCCGACCATCTCGCCGGTGCGGTCGTCGAACCAGCCGAGGTTCTCCGAGCGCCACTCCGCCTTGACGTCTGCCCAGGCCGGGACCTGCATGTGGCTCGCCGACGGCAGGCTCTGGATGTACGCCAGATGCTGCTCGCGACTGATGGTCCTCAGGGTCAGGCTCATTCGGGGCGCTCCTCGGGCTGGTGTGTCCCCATGGGTTCAGGGGCTCCGGCTCTCGCGCGAAGCCTACTGCGCCCGGGGTGCGGCCCGTCTGGGCGCACGGGACTCCCGCCCCGGCCGGCCGTCGGCCGGGGCGTCTTGCGATGTGTGGTTGGCGGGTGGTGCGGACGTCAGTCGACGACTCCGCCGAAGAGACCGCCGTGCGCCATGCCCAGGAAGAAGCCGACCGCCGACAGGCCGAGGCCCAGGATCAGTCCGAAGCGCTCGCGCGTCGTGACGGAGACCCACTGGCCGTACGCCCCGGTGAGGATGCCGACCAGGCCGGTCCAGGAACTGAGCAGGTGCAGGTTGTGGAACTGCGCCGAGATGAAGGCCGTGAGCCCCAGCGCCATGGTCACCGCGAGCAGCGTGTCCTGGAGCGGATGGGGCTTGCCGTCGGTGGCGAAGAGTCCGCCGGCGGTGTTGGGTCGCATTGCCTGTGCCATGGGCACCTCCTGCGAAGGGCGGCGCATCGTAGCGCCGTACACACCCGATGTGTCCAGATTGACGGTCCTCCCGGCCGGATTTCAACCGGAAGCCGCTGTGCGGGTACTCTGTAGCGTCTGCACCGGTGTCTGTCCGGACAGAGCGAGGCGGGAACAGGAGAGGGCCACGGCCCCTTCGTCCGGCCGCGAGACCGCCGCCCGACCCGATTGTCAGTGGCGGCTGTTCTACTGACAGGCAACGGTGCACAACGCATCACGACCCTCCTGCCACGGAACGACCGTGGCCGCTGAGTCCAAAGGAGGTGGGTTCCACATGCGTCACTACGAGGTGATGGTCATCCTCGACCCCGATCTCGAGGAGCGCGCTGTCTCCCCGCTGATCGAGAACTTCCTCTCTGTCGTCCGTGACGGCGGCGGAAAGGTCGAGAAGGTCGACACCTGGGGCCGTCGTCGTCTCTCGTACGAGATCAAGAAGAAGCCCGAGGGCATCTACTCGGTCATCGACCTGCAGGCCGAGCCTGCGGTCGTCAAGGAGCTCGACCGCCAGATGAACCTGAACGAGTCGGTCCTCCGGACCAAGGTCCTCCGTCCCGAGACCCACTGAGCTCCGCTCAGCTGATCCCGGGATCCGAGTAGCAGCACAAGCAGCCAGCAGCAAACCCGCCGAGAGGTTCCCCCATGGCAGGCGAGACCGTCATCACGGTCGTCGGCAATCTTGTCGACGACCCCGAGCTGCGCTTCACCCCGTCCGGTGCGGCCGTCGCGAAGTTCCGTGTCGCGTCGACCCCCCGCACCTTCGACCGTCAGACGAACGAGTGGAAGGACGGCGAGAGCCTGTTCCTGACCTGCTCCGTCTGGCGTCAGGCGGCGGAGAACGTCGCCGAGTCGCTCCAGCGAGGCATGCGCGTCATCGTGCAGGGCCGGCTGAAGCAGCGGTCCTACGAGGACCGTGAGGGCGTCAAGCGCACGGTCTACGAGCTGGACGTCGAGGAAGTCGGCGCCAGCCTGCGCAACGCCACGGCCAAGGTCACCAAGACCACCGGCCGCGGTGGCCAGGGCGGCTACGGCGGCGGTGGCGGCGGCGGCCAGGGCGGCGGCTGGGGCGGCGGCCCCGGCGGCGGCCAGCAGGGCGGCGGCGCTCCCGACGCCGACCCGTGGGCGACCGGTGCTCCCGCCGGTGGCCAGCAGGGCGGTGGCGGCGGCTGGGGCGGTGGCTCCGGCGGCAGCGGCGGCGGCTACTCGGACGAGCCCCCCTTCTAGGGCGGGCCGTACCCACACTTCTTGATCACACAGGAGAATCACCATGGCGAAGCCGCCTGTGCGCAAGCCGAAGAAGAAGGTCTGCGCATTCTGCAAGGACAAGGTCACGTACGTGGACTACAAGGACACGAACATGCTGCGGAAGTTCATTTCCGACCGCGGCAAGATCCGTGCCCGCCGCGTGACCGGCAACTGCACGCAGCACCAGCGTGACGTCGCCACGGCCGTGAAGAACAGCCGTGAGATGGCGCTGCTGCCCTACACCTCCACCGCGCGATAAGGGAAGGGTGACCCACTCATGAAGATCATCCTTACCCACGAGGTCTCCGGCCTCGGTGCCGCGGGCGACGTCGTCGACGTCAAGGACGGCTACGCTCGCAACTACCTGGTTCCGCGGAAGCTCGCGATCCGCTGGACCAAGGGTGGCGAGAAGGACGTCGAGCAGATCCGTCGTGCTCGCAAGATCCACGAGATCCACACCATCGAGCAGGCCAACCAGGTGAAGGCCCAGCTCGAGGGCGTCAAGGTCCGTCTGGCCGTCCGCTCCGGCGACGCCGGCCGTCTCTTCGGTTCCGTCACTCCGGCCGACATCGCCTCCGCGATCAAGGCCGCCGGTGGTCCCGAGGTCGACAAGCGCCGCATCGAGCTCGGTTCGCCGATCAAGACGCTGGGCGCCCACGAGACGTCGGTGCGTCTGCACCCCGAGGTTGCCGCCACGGTCAACATCGAGGTCGTCTCCGCCTGAGGGCAGCGCTCGCTGAAGCAGTGAGCAGGAAGGGGCCGCATCCATCAGGATGCGGCCCCTTCGCATGAGTGTTGCCCTCCCACGAGCGCGATGTTTCACGTGAAACCGTCAGCGCGCGGCGCCGGTGACCACCCAGCGGCCCGACCGGGAACGCAGCCACAGGGTCAGCATGCGTACGGTCATCATCAGCGTCATCGTGGCCCACAGCGCGGTGAGTCCGCCTCCGAGGACGGGCACCAGCAGGGCGGCCGGGGTGAACACGGCGAGCGTCACCAGCATGGCCCAGGCGAGGTACGGCCCGTCGCCCGCGCCCATCAGAACGCCGTCCAGGACGAAGACCACGCCGCAGATCGGCTGGGACAGTGCCACGATGATCAGGGCGGGCAACGCCGCGTCCTTCACGGCCGTGTCGCTGGTGAACAACGGAAGGAACACCGGCCGTGCCAGCACTACCAGCACGCCCAGGACGACGCCGACGGCAACGCCCCACTCGACCATGCGGCGGCACACGTCCCGCGCGCCCTGCGCGTCACCGGCCCCGAGATAGCGCCCGATGATCGCCTGCCCCGCGATGGCGATGGCGTCGAGGGCGAAGGCGAGCAGGCTCCACAGGGAGAGGATGATCTGGTGGGCCGCGATGTCGGAGTCGCCCAAGCGGGCGGCCACCGCCGTCGCGATCATCAGGATCGCCCGTAGCGAGAGCGTCCTCACCAGAAGCGGAGCGCCCGCCTGGGCCGACGCCCTGATCCCGGCCGCGTCGGGTCGCAGGGAGGCACCGTGCCGGTGTGCGCCTCGCAGCACCACGACCAGATAGACCACGGCCATGCCCCACTGGGCGATCACGGTGCCCCAGGCGGATCCGGCGATGCCGAGGCCGGCGCCGTAGACCAGGCCGATGTTGAGGAGGCCGTTGGCGACGAAGCCTGCGACGGCCACGTAGAGCGGGGTCCGGGTGTTCTGAAGTCCGCGGAGCACCCCGGTCGCCGCGAGCACGATCAGCATGGCCGGGATGCCGAGCGCCGAGATGCGCAGATAGGTGGTGGCGTAGGGGGCGGCGGTCTCGGAGGCGCCGAAGAGGTCGACGAGCGCGGGCGTCGTGGGGAGGACGGCGGTCATGACGGCGGCGCCGAGCAGCAAGGCCAGCCAGATGCCGTCCATGCCCTGCCGGATGGCGGCGGGAAGGTCGCCGGCGCCCACCCGTCGGGCGACTGCCGCCGTGGTGGCGTAGGCGAGGAAGACGAAGACGCTCACCGAGGTCACCAGAAGGGCCGACGCGACGCCGAGTCCGGCAAGCTGTGCCGTGCCGAGATGGCCGACGATGGCGCTGTCCGCCATCACGAACAGAGGCTCGGCGACGAGGGCGCCGAAAGCCGGGACGGCCAGCATGACGATCTCTCGGTCATGCCGGCGGCGGGCGGCCTGGGGGCGCGCGGGGGCCTGTGTCATGTGCACCAATGTAATCATCCACAGGTAAGAGATGCCAGCGCTTCGCACCCCTTACTTCGTGGCTCAGGGTGTGGGGTTGCGTACACCTGTTGAACGGATCTTGATCCTCGTGGGGAAGTTTTTCTTCTGCACAGCCGGTGGACGGTAAATACGCAGGTCAGGGTCGTCTTCACAGGGTGTTCGCGGGCTTGTTCACAGCGCTGTCCACCGGCTCGTGCACAGGTTTCGCGGAGTTCTCCACAGCTCTGGGCTCGTCGTCCACACGGCCTGTGGATAACCAGATTGGCTGACGGTGCCGACGGGCCTACGGTGGTCCGGCGCCTGCTCCGTCCACCGGTTTCGGAAACGTCACAAAACCGGCGTCCGACAAGCGGAGTTGGGCCCCCTTATTTGTCAGTGTCGTGCCGTAGAACTGAGAGGCACGGCGAGATCCGCTCCGGCGGACGGGAGGAGGTGGCTCGGTGAGCATTTCCGAGCCCTTGGACGACCCGTGGGCCGACAGCGGTCCCAGTGATCGTCTGCCCGCCTCCCGCCGCACGGGCGACCACGGCAGAGGACGCGACGAGCAGCACGAGCGCGGCCCGGACCGGGGCGTGTGGGACGGCGGAGGCTCCGCCTTCGAGCGGGTCCCGCCCCAGGACCTCGAGGCCGAGCAGTCCGTGCTGGGCGGCATGCTGCTGTCCAAGGACGCCATCGCCGACGTGGTGGAGATCCTCAAGGGCCACGACTTCTACAAACCGGCCCACGAGACGATCTACACCGCCATCCTCGACGTCTACGCCAAGGGCGAGCCGGCCGACCCGATCACGATCGCCGCGGAGCTGACCAAGCGCGGCGAGATCAACAAGGTGGGCGGGGCGTCGTACCTGCACACCCTCGTGCAGACGGTGCCCACGGCGGCCAACGCGGCGTACTACGCGGAGATCGTGCACGAGCGGGCGGTGCTGCGCCGGCTGGTCGAGGCGGGCACCCGCATCACCCAGATGGGATACGCGGCCGACGACGACGTCGACGAGATCGTCAACCGTGCCCAGGCGGAGATCTACGCCGTCACCGAGCAGCGCACCAGCGAGGACTACCTCCCGCTCGGCGACATCATGGAGGGCGCCCTCGACGAGATCGAGGCGATCGGGTCACGCAGCGGCGAGATGACGGGTGTGCCCACCGGGTTCACCGACTTCGACTCCCTCACCAACGGGCTGCACCCCGGTCAGATGATCGTCATCGCGGCGCGTCCCGCGATGGGCAAGTCGACGCTCGCGCTGGACTTCGCGCGAGCCGCGTCCATCAAGAACAACCTGCCCAGCGTCATCTTCTCGCTGGAGATGGGCCGCAACGAGATCGCGATGCGTCTGCTGTCCGCGGAGGCCCGCGTCGCCCTGCACCACATGCGGTCCGGCACGATGACCGACGAGGACTGGACCCGGCTGGCCCGGCGGATGCCGGACGTCTCGGCCGCCCCGCTCTACATCGACGACTCGCCGAACCTGTCGATGATGGAGATCCGCGCGAAGTGCCGGCGCCTGAAGCAGCGCAACGACCTGAAGCTGGTCGTCATCGACTACCTCCAGCTGATGCAGTCCGGTGGTTCCAAGCGGGCCGAGAGCCGGCAGCAGGAGGTTTCGGACATGTCCCGTAACCTCAAGCTGCTCGCCAAGGAGCTGGAGATCCCTGTCATCGCGCTGTCCCAGCTGAACCGTGGCCCCGAGCAGCGCACGGACAAGAAGCCGATGGTCTCCGACCTGCGTGAGTCGGGCTCCATCGAGCAGGACGCCGACATGGTCATCCTGCTGCACCGCGAGGACGCCTACGAGAAGGAGTCCCCGCGTGCGGGCGAGGCCGACCTGATCGTCGCCAAGCACCGCAACGGCCCGACAGCCACCATCACGGTCGCCTTCCAGGGCCACTACTCGCGTTTCGTGGACATGGCGCAGACCTGAGCGGCCTCATGGCACAGACTCAGCCGCGATCACACCGACGGAGCATGTGCCGTCGTTGCGAGGCGCCTGGTCGGGGTTTCCATCCCTCCGGGTGACAGACACTCGGGGTCGGTCGTCGAGGAGACGGCATCTACTGATCGGCCGATGCAGCGGCGCGACTGTGGCCGATGCAAACCTGGTGTGGTCACCGATGCTGTGCGGGCACACTGCGCGGATGGCTACTGATGTCGCCCGGTCGCCACAGGAGAGGGCCCTGCGTCATGTCGCGGCCCTGTCATCGGGAGGGCCGCTGAACCGAGGACTGCGGCTGACGATGAACTTCCACCCCGACCGCATGGTGGGCGGCCGCCCGATCCTGCTCAAGATGGCGGAGGACGGAACATACCGGTCGCAGTTCGTGACGGGCACCAGCAATGGAGGACTGACCGCTTACCCGGGCGGGGACAGATGGCGCTGGGAGAACCGCATCTTCGGAGGGGCCTACGACCACGCCGCCGCCGGCGACCGCCCCGTTTACGGAGCGCTGAACTACCGGCGGGACGCTGTCGGCGGGGCACCTCGATTCGGCTGCTCGCACTTCAGGCTCACGGTCGAGACCCTCGCGCGAGCCACGTTCTGCTACCCGGACAGCTCCACCGACCCCTCGGCGTTCGGAGTTGCCAACCGCTTTTCGCTCCTTGAACTGGCCGAGGCCGACGGCCTGGACGCCCTGGACGGCCACATCGAAGCGCAGATTCATGGGCCGGTCAGGTTCGACCGCGACGTAGAAGCCCTGGTGTTGGACCCCAGCTATCGCGGCACGGCCGTGGAGGACATGGCCCGACGACTCCCGTTGGCCATTGAGTGGCATCCCGGCTTCCGACTTGCTGTGGATCACCTGCGACGCCATCCGGACTACCGCGGCCAGGAGTACGTCGATCTGGGCGCCGAGATCGCGGTCGACGGCTGGCTTGATCCTCGGATCATTGGTGACGCTGCCCGCACAGACAGCTACGAGCCACAGGCGCTCAAGAGGGTCTGGCACTGCCTGGCGCGCTTCGGCTCACCACATCGCACGAACGCTGAAGCGCGGGACCCGGTTCCGGCCTGTTGTTCCCTTGGACCGACGAGCCGATGACCTGCAGTCATCAAGTACTGCACACCGATCGATGCGACCGCAGCCCTTCACACCCGGCGCAGAGTTCGTCCGGGGTCGCCACCCGGGCGAGGTGGCGCCCTCGCGCGCTTCGCACGGACCCGCCGCGACCTCTACGACCGGCACAGCGAGGAGCTGTGGGACTACGCCCTGTCCAGCCGGCTGCGTGCCGTCGTCCACGCCTGTGTGCCGCTGACCGAGGCGGCCCGGGCGCACGAGATCATCGAGGCACGCGCCAACCCGGCAAGGTCGTCCTGGTGCCCTGACACCACTCGGGCGCGTCGGCCGGACGTACCTGCTGAACTGGTGGCATGACGTCACCTCAGGAAGAACTGCTGCCGGGCACCCGGCGGGCGCTGCTGCACCGGATCGCCGTCGCGCAGAGCGAAGGGCGGGCGCCGTCACTCGTCGCGGCCGTTGTGCGGGGCGGAAGGATGGTGTGGAGCGGGGCCCGGACCTCGGTGGAGGGAGAGGTCCCGGACGGCGACGTCCAGTACCGGATCGGTTCGATCACCAAGACCTTCACCGCCGTCCTGGTGCTGCGGCTCCGGGACGAAGGGCTGCTCGACCTCGCCGACCCCCTGGAGAAGCACCTGCCGGGCACCGGCGTGGGAGAGGTGACCCTCCTCGACCTGCTCGCGCACCGCGCCGGACTCGCCGCCGAGACACCCGGGCCCTGGTGGGAGCGGACCCCCGGCTCCCTGCGTCCCCAACTCGCCGACGTCCTGGGCGAGCGCCCCCTGGTGCACCCGGTGGGCCGGCGCTTCCACTATTCGAACCCCGGATACGCGCTGCTCGGCGCGCTGGTCGAGAAGCTGCGCGGGGCACCGTGGGAGAAGGTCCTCCGGCGGGAGGTGCTCGAACCTCTGGGGCTGCACCGCACGACGGTGGAGCCGGTGGCCGCGCACGCAGGCGGCTGGGCCGTGCATCCCTGGGCCGACGTGATGCGGCCCGAGCCGCTGGAGAACCTGGGCGTGATGGCCCCCGCCGGGCAGCTGTGGTCCACCACCGACGACCTGGCCCGCTTCGCGGCCTTCCTGGCCGCGGGGGACGACCGGGTGCTGAGCGCCGAGTCGGTGCGGGAGATGCGGACGCCTGCGGCGCCGGCCGAGGCGGCGGACGTGGCCGACGGCTACGCGTACGGCCTGGGGCTGGAGTTGCGCCATCAGCACGGCAGGGCGCTCGTCGGGCACACCGGCTCGCTCCCGGGGTTCCTCGCCTGCCTGACGATGGGTCTCGCGGACGACGTCAGCGCGGTGGTCCTCGCCAACTGCACGTCCGGTCCCGCACCGTTCACGGTCGCCGCGGACCTGGTGCGGATCGTCGCCGAGGCGGAACCGTGTCTTCCCGCACCCTGGCGCCCGCTCCGGGAGGCCGACTCCGCCGTACTCGACCTGGTGGGGCAGTGGTACTGGGGGACGAACGCCTTCGGGCTGCGGCTGTCGGCCGACGGGCTGCTCGCGCTGGAGGCGCTCTCCGGGAAGGGGCGGCGTTCACGCTTCCGGCCGGACGGTGACGGAGGCTGGGTGGGGCTCGAGGGCTACTACGCCGGGGAAGTGCTGACGCCCGTACGGCGGCCGGACGGCACGGTCAGCCACCTCGACCTCGGTTCGTTCGTGTTCACCCGGCAGCCGTACGAGGAGGGCGCTCCGGTGCCCGGCGGCGTGGACGCGGAAGGGTGGCGGGGCATCCTGTAATCGGCCCGTCGTCCGCAGGCAAGCGGCTGTGTTTCACATGAAACACAGCCGCTTCGTCACAACGCCATCTTGAAGCCGACGTGGGACGCCGTGAAACCGAGCCGCTCGTAGAACCGATGGGCGTCGGTGCGGGTGTTGTCCGAAGTCAGCTGGACCAGATGGCAGCCCTCGCGTCGGGAGGTGTCGATCGCCCACTCCATCAGCCGGCTGCCCAGGCCGCCGCCGCGTTCGTCCGCGTGGATACGCACGCCTTCGATGACCGACCGTGTGGCGCCACGGCGGGAGAGCCCGGGAATGATCGTGAGCTGGAGCGTCCCGACGACCCGCCCCTCCCGGACGGCCACGACCAGGTGCTGGTGGGGATCGCTGCGCAGCCGCTCCAGCGCGGTCAGGTAGGGCGTGAGGTCGTCCGGCGACTCACGTTGCGCGCCCAGCGGGTCGTCCGCCAGCAGGGCGACGATCGCAGGGACGTCGTCGGCGGTCGCGGGTTGTATCTCGAGATCTCCCATGCCCGCACCCTATGCGGGCACCGGCGCCTTGAGCGTCTCCACGACCAGGACCAGCGGGGCGAGGTCGGGGTTCTTCGCCGCCTCGTCGAGCGCCTCGCGCAGCGCGGTGTCGTTGGTGGGCCGCGCCTCCTCCAGCAGCGTGAGTCCGGCCTCGGTGACGTCGGTGTAGATACCGCGCCGGTCGGTGGGGCAGAGGTACCGCTCCAGCAGACCGCGGTCCTCGAGCCGGGTGACCAGCCGTGTGGTGGCGCTCTGGCTGAGCACGACCGCGTCGGCGACCTGCTTCATCTGCAGATGGCCGCCCTCACCGGCGTGCTGCCGGCTCAACACGTCGAGCAGGGAGTACTCCCGCACGCTCAGATCGTGCCGGGACTGCAGGGCGCGCTCGATGTGGGACTCGATCCTCCCGTGCAGCAGCGAGAGAGCGCACCAGCCCTGGGCAAGGGCGGTGAGCGCGGGATCCGTGGCTGTCATGGGGCGATTCCTCCGTCCAGCAGCGTCTGCCACCAGGGTAGAGCACGAACGCAATAGCCCGCGCTTGCAAATATCCCGCGTCTGCAACTATTGTCGGGTCTCGCTAAGCGCTCCTGCAATCTCTGGAAGGTCTGTGCCCTCATGCCTCTTGCGCTTCTGGCCCTCGCGATCGGGGCCTTCGGGATCGGCACCACCGAGTTCGTGATCATGGGCTTGCTGCCCGAGGTCGCGGGCGACTTCGGTGTCTCCATCCCCACGGCCGGTTATCTGGTGACCGGCTACGCCCTGGGTGTCATGTTCGGCGCCCCCTTGATGACCGTGCTCGGCACCAAGATCTCCCGCAAGCGCATGCTGATGCTGCTGATGGGCCTCTTCGTCGTCGGCAACCTGCTCTCGGCGCTGGCCCCCACCTTCGGTCTCATGCTGGCCGGACGGGTGGTCGCCTCCCTGGCACACGGCGCCTTCTTCGGCATCGGCTCCGTGGTCGCCGCCGACCTGGTCGCCCCCGACAAGCGGGCCGGCGCCATCTCGCTGATGTTCACCGGACTCACCGTCGCCAACGTCGTCGGCGTGCCGCTGGGCACCCTGGTCGGCCAGTCCGTCGGCTGGCGCGTCACCTTCGGCATCGTCGCCGCGCTCGGTGTGGTCGGCCTGCTGGGCGTCGCCAGGCTGGTGCCCGACATGCCCAAGCCCGTGGGCGTGCGGCTGCGCCACGAGCTGGCCGCCCTGAAGAACGTGCAGGTCCTCCTCGCCATGGCGATGACCGTGCTCGGCTTCGGCGGCGTCTTCGCGGCGATCACCTACATCGCGCCGATGATGACGCACGTCACGGGCTTCGCCGACGGCTCCGTCACCTGGCTGCTGGTGCTGTTCGGTCTCGGCATGGTGGGCGGCAACCTCGTCGGCGGCACATACGCCGACCGCGCCCTGATGCCCATGCTGTACGTGTCCCTCGGGGCCCTCGCCGCCGTCCTGGCGCTGTTCACCCTGACCGCCCACGACAAGATCGCCGCGGCCGTCACCATCACTCTCGTCGGCGCCCTCGGCTTCGCCACCGTCCCTCCGCTGCAGAAGCGGGTCCTGGACCACGCGCACGGCGCGCCCACCCTGGCCTCGGCCCTCAACATCGGCGCCTTCAACCTGGGCAACGCGCTGTCCGCCTGGCTGGGCGGCCTCGTGATCGCCGCCGGGTTCGGCTACACCGCTCCCAACTGGGTGGGCGCCGTCCTCGCCGCGGCCGCCCTGGCGCTCGCCGTCCTCTCGTCCGGTCTCGAGCGCTGCGAGCGCGTGACCGGCACGCCGGTCGCCGACGGAATCCTTGCCGAGCGGCCGACCGCCGTCACGCACTGAGCCGCGGCGCCTCCGGGCGCGGGGCCAGGGCCGCCCCCGCGCCCGCCGATCCCCCTCCCGTCCGTCACCACGGACACCGCACCCACCGCAAGGAGAACCACCTCATGACCACCACCGCCGTCGCCCCGCTGACCACCGCGGACGCCGAAGCGCTCGTCGGCGCCGCGGTCGAGGCCGCCGAGAAGGCCAGGGTCACCGTCAGCGTCACCGTCCTCGACGCCGGCGGGCACCTGCTCGCCTTCCGCCGGGACGACCGGGCCGTGCTCATCTCCGGTGAGACCAGCACACGCAAGGCCTACACCGCGCTCCAGCTGAACACGCCCACCGCCGAGCTGGTCGACGCCGTGCAGCCCGGCGGCCTCTTCCACACGCTGCCCACCGCCCTCGACCGGCCCCTGCTCTTCATCGCCGGAGGCGTGCCCGTACGGCGTGACGGCCGGCTGATCGGCGCCGTCGGCGTCGGCGGCGGCGCCCCGGAGCAGGACCACGGTTTCGCCACCGCCGCCGTGGAGTCCCTCGCCTGACCACGGACGGGCGTCCCCTCCGGTACGGCGCACCGCACGGCGACGCCGGTCCCGCAGCCCGCGGGACCGGCGTCGCCGTCCGTGCACACTGTCAGGCGGCCGCCACCGTCACCGGGGCGAACCGCCGGTTCCAGTCCCCCGGCAGATCCGTGATCCCGTAGGTCATGACGGCGTTGGAAGCGACCGGCGCGAGGCCGTGCTCCTTCACCCAGTCCAGCAGGTCGCGGTGCCGGACGTCGATGTCCGTGCGCAGCGGCCGGTGGGTGTGGGCGGCCAGGGAGGCGATGAGCGCCTGGGCGGTCGCCGTGTCCCTGGCGATCAGCGGTCCCACGACATGGGTGTCCATGTTGGGCCAGGCGGCGGCGTAGCCGATGATCCGTCCGTCCTCCTCGGCCACCCGCAGCTGGTCGGCGAAGGCGGGCAGGCGGGTCACGATGTGGGTCCGGTCCGTGCCGAACACCTCCTCGTCGAGCCGCAGGATCGCGGGGAGGTCGTCGGCCGTGGCCGTGCGGGTCAGGACGTCCGGCCTGCCGGACGGGACGAAGCGGCCCCGCACCATCTCGGCCTGCCCGGTGACCTTGAAGCCGAGCTCCTCGTAGAGGGGCCGGCCCAGGGGCGTGGCGTGCAGGGTGAGGGGAGTGGTGCCCGCCTCCTCGACGACGTGGCGCATCAGCCGGCGTCCGAGGCCCTGACGGGAGTGGCGCTCCGCGACGAGCACCATGCCCACGGCCGCGAGGGAGGGCCGCTCACGGGGCCCGTACTCGGTGACGACGCAGGCGGCCGCCAGACCGCCGTCGGGGGCGTCGACGCCGTGGCCGCGTCCGGCCGCGAGAAGGAGACCCCACTTGTGCTCCTCCCGGGGCCACCCCCGATCCTCGGACAGGTCGGCGCAGGCGGTGAGATCGCGGAGCGTCAGACGGCGGATGGGCAGGGAGTCGAGAGAAGGTGTCGGCACGCAGGTCAGGCTGTCCGACCGGAGCGGTCGCCGTCCACCTGTTTCCGCAGATGCGTACGTGCTTTTGGCCATCCCGTCCAGGCCGGGATCAGCCCAGGTCGGAGGCGTGCAGCGCACGCACGCCCTCGATGTTGCCGTCGAGGTAGTGGCGCAGGGACAGCGGTACGAGGTGGACGGAGGCGATGCCGACCCGGGTGAAGGGCACGCGCACGATCTCGTACTCGCCCGCGGGTTCCTCGACCTCCGGGCCGTGCCGCAGGGACGGGTCCATGGACTCCAGGCGGCAGACGAAGAAGTGCTGGACCTTCACGCCGGTGGAGCCCTCGTCCTCGCCGATGTGCTCCACGGTGTCCACGAAGCACGGCACCACGTCGGTGATCTTGGCGCCGAGCTCCTCGTACACCTCGCGGTGCAGGGCGTGAACGACGGTTGGGTCCTCCGGCTCGACCCCGCCGCCGGGGGTGACCCAGTAGGGGTCCACGCCGGGCTTGGTGCGCTTGATCAGGATCAGATGATCGCCGTCCAGCAGAACGGCTCGGGCGGTGCGCTTGACCACGGGTCGGACGGTCATGGGGGAAATGTGGCCCAGCTGGTTCCACGTGAAACATGACCGGACGCCCGTGTTCCGGCCGCGGGGACGCCGGGCCGTGTGAGTCTCCCGTCAGCACCAGTCGGCGGCCGCCCGCTCCAGCCACTCGTGGGCCCGAGCGATGTGCGGCATCGCCAGCGTGCCGGTGCGGACGGCCAGGAAGTAGGTGCGCAGCGGAGGCACCGCCGGTTCGTGCAGGGCCACCACCTCGCCGCGCTCCAGCGCGCCCGCGACCAGATAGCGGGGCAGCACGGCGAGGCCCGCCCCGGCCGTTGCACACGCCAGCACGGCCCGCAGGTCGGGGACGATCACCGTGCCGGGGCAGACCGGACGGGAGCCGAACACGGAGGCCCAGTAGCGGGCGACGAAGGGCAGCGACTCGTGCACCTCCACGACCGGGACCCGCTCCAGGGCGGCCGGGCCGGTCCGGCAGAGCGAGCCGGCACCGATCTGCTCCGCCCGGTGCGGGGCGGCGACCAGGACGTGCTCCTCGTCGCAGAGCGCCGTCGCCGTGAGCAGCGCGCCGCGCGGCCGGACGGTGCTGATGGCGAGGTCGTGGTGTCCTGCGGCGAGCCCTTCGAGGACCTCGTCGGCGGTGCCGAAGGAGGCGCGCAGCGCGAAGCCCTGGCCGTCCTCGCCGGTCAGCTCCGTGAGCGCGGGCAGCGCCCGCTCGGCGGTGAATTCGGGAGGCCCGGCGAGATGCAGGGTGCGTAAGGAGGAGTCCTCCTCCAGCCCGGACTCGGCTATCTCCACCAGCGCGTCCAGGTGGGGCGCCGCCTTGTGGGCGAGCTCGTCGCCGATCGTCGTCGGCGTCACCCCGCGCGCCTGCCGCAGGAACAGGGGCCGTCCCACCTGCCGTTCCAGGGTTCTGATCTGTGAGGTGACGGCCGGCTGCGAGAGGCCCAGCAGGGCAGCCGCGCGCGTGAAGGAACCGGCCCGGTGCACGGTCACGAAGGTCCGCAGCAAGGCCAGATCCACGATGCGCACCCCTCCCTCGCCGGCCCGCCCGCACACCGGACGGGGCCAACTATAAATATGTCGATAGGTCGCTGTCGTTACTGTGATTGGACACTGACACTGAGTCAACTAGCCTAAGTCGCGCGGTTCTTCGCGCGCAGAACCGAGGACGGTCCGAGCCACGAGGGGGGAGGCTCGGACCGTCCGCAGGGGGTGTCGTCCGTGGGACGTCCGGGTCAGCCCGCCGTCGCGTCCAGCGCCCGCAGCACGTCCGCGATCAGGTCCTCCGGGTCCTCGGCGCCCACGGAGAAGCGGACGAAGCCCTCCGGCACCGCGTCCCCGCCCCAGCGGCCGCGCCGCTCCGCCGTGGACCGCACACCGCCGAAGCTCGTCGCGTCGTCCACGAGCCGCAGGGCGTCGAGGAAACGGTCCGCCCGGTCGCGGGACGGCAGGGTGAACGACACCACGCAGCCGTAACGGCGCATCTGCTGCGACGCGATCTTGTGCGCGGGGTCGTCGGGGAGCCCCGGGTACCGCAGGCCCGTGACCTCCGGCCGCTCCCGCAGCGCCTCGGCGAGCCGCAGCGCGGTGGCGTTCTGCCGCTCCACGCGCAGCTGCAGGGTGGCGATCGACCGGTGCGCGAGCCACGCCTCCATCGGTCCCGGGATGGCGCCGACGATCTTGCGCCAGCGCCGGACCGCGGCCATCGCCTCCGCGTCCCGGCCGGCGACGTACCCGAGGAGCACGTCGCCGTGACCGGTCAGCTGCTTGGTGCCGCTGGCCACCGCGAAGTCCGCGCCGAGCTCCAGCGGGCGCTGGCCCAGCGGCGTCGCCAGGGTGTTGTCGACGGCGACCAGGGCCCCCTGCGCGTGGGCCGCGTCGGCGAGCCGCCGCACGTCGCACACGTCGAGACCGGGGTTCGAGGGCGTCTCGATCCACAGCAGCTTCGCGCCCTCCAGCACCTCCAGCTGGGCGTCGCCGCCGGTCGGCGCGGTGCGCACCTCGATGCCGTACGCCTCCAGCTGGGCCCGCGCCAGCGGCAGCGCCTGGTAGCCGTCGTCGGGCAGGACGACCGCGTCCCCCGCGCGGAGCTGGGAGAACAGCACCGCCGAGATCGCGGCCATGCCCGAGGCGAACACGAGCGTCTCGACGTCGTCCCGCCCCGGCGCCTCCAGCTCGCCGACGGCCTGCTCCAGCAGGGTCCACGTCGGGTTCTCGTCCCGGCCGTAGGTGTACGGGCCGGTGGGGTCGCCCGGCAGATGGAAATGGGCCGCGAACACCGGCCCGGGCAGCGTCGGCTCGTGCTTCACCGGCTCGGGCAGCCCGGCCCGTACCGCACGGGTGCCGTCGCCCGGCCCGTCCGTGCCTCTCGTCGTGTCGCTCATGCCGCCCGTCCTTCCACGTGCTCGCGTACCGCGGCGAGCAGCCCACGGCTCGCCGCCTCCACCATCTCAAGACACGCGTCGAAACCCTCGGGACCCCCGTAGTACGGGTCGGGCACGTCGAGGTCCTCGCCGGCGGCCGGGTCGTACGAGCGCAACAGCCGCACCTTCTCCGCGTCCCGCTCCGTGGGGGCCAGACGGCGCAGCGCCCTGAGATGACCGGCGTCCAGGGCGACCACGAGATCGAGACGGCCGAACCAGGACGGGTCGAACTGCCGGGCGGTGTGCTCGGCGTCGTAGCCGTTCTCCCGCAGCACGGCGACGGTGCGGGGGTCCGCGCCCTCGCCCTCGTGCCAGCCGCCGGTGCCGGCGCTGTCGACCTCGACCCGCTCCTCCAGTCCGGCCTCGGCCACGCGCGCGCGGAAGACGAACTCGGCCATCGGGGAGCGGCAGATGTTGCCGGTGCAGACGAAGCAGACGCGGTAGGTCATGGTGGTCAGTCCCCGTCGGGCAGGACGACGTTCAGGGCCCAGGAGACCACGGAGATGATCAGACCGCCCAGGACGGCCGTCCAGAAGCCCTCCACGTGGAAGCTCAGGTCGAGCTGGTCGGCGAGCCAGGAGGTGAGCAGCAGCATCAGGGCGTTCACCACCAGGGTGAACAGGCCCAGGGTCAGGATGAGCAGCGGCAGGCTCAGCAGCTTGACCACCGGCTTGACCAGGAAGTTCACCACGCCGAAGATCAGCGCGACGAGGAACAGCGTGCCTATCTCCTTGCCGGTGCTGTCCCCGGTCAGGGTGATCTTGTCGAGCAGCCAGACCGCGACCGCGAGGGCTCCCGCGTTGGCGATCGTCTTGACTAGGAAATTCTTCATGTGTCTGATCGTGACAGACAGCATCGTGACCGGGCAGTAAGGGCAGGGGCGGGACCCGTGAAGGCATTCAGGCTGGACGAACTCGAGGCGGAGCGAGCCGCGAACGACGGCGCGTATCTGCAGTTCCTGCGGGAACGGAACATGTCGGTCGGCCTCTACGCCCTGGACGCGGGCGCCCAGGACCCGCAGCAGCCGCACGGCCAGGACGAGGTGTACTTCGTGGTCAGCGGCCGCGCCTCGATCACCGTCGGCGAGGAGACCACGCAGGTGGCGCGCGGCAGCGTCGTCTACGTGCCGGCCGGGGTGCCGCACAAGTTCCACCACATCAGCGAGGACCTGCGGGTCCTGGTGGTCTTCTCTCCCCCGGAGAGCTGAGGCCCGGCCTCGGGGTTCCCTAGGGGACGGGTCAGGGGAGGACAAGGGATCCGAGGCCCCCGCCGGAACCCCGGCCGCCCTAGCATCGGGTGCAGGACATCATCGACAGGACCCGGCAGGCAGCGGGCGGAGAGGTAAGGACAAGGCCATGCGAGAGATCTTCACGGGACTGCCGTGGTGGGTGAAGTGGATCGCGGTGCCGGTCATCGCCCTGGTGGTGTTCGGCGGCCTGATCGCGAGCGTGGTCGGTTTCGTCATCGGCCTGCTCTTCAAGGCGCTGGTCTTCGTCGCCCTGGTCGGCGGACTGATCTACCTGGTGCGGAAGTTCACGGCGAGCTCCTCCTCGCGCGACTGGTGAGCGGGCGGGAACCGGCGGGGCGGTAACAGGAAGCGCCGGTTCCCTCGGGTGGGGGAAGTTTCCGCGCAGGGCCTCCTGCGTGCGGCGACGTCCGGTTAGAGTCCGGAACTCGACGCGGGGCCGGTCCCCGCGAGCGGCGACCCACCACCCGTGTTCCCCGCACGGGCTGCCCCCTCGCGTTACGGGAGTGACCCTTGGCCACGACTGGCACCGCCCCCGCCCCTCGGACCACGGTCCCCTCGCAGCCCCGTTCGCCGGCGCGGCCCGCCTCTCCCGCCGGCGCGACCCTCATCGGCTCCGTCCAGCGCGCGATGCGCCTGCTGGAGACCGTCGCCGCCCACGACCAGGGCGCCCCGGCCAAACAGCTCGCCCGGGAGACAGGGCTGGCGCTCCCCACGGCGTACCACCTGCTGCGCACCCTGGTGCATGAGGGCTATCTGCGCCGCGACCGCGGACTGTTCTTCCTCGGGGAGGCCGCCGAGCGGCTCAGCAGCAGCGGAGCCCAGCAGAAACGTCGCAGCACGGTCGCCGACACCCTCGCCCGCTGGCGGGACGCGGTGGGCGTCCCCGTCTATTACGCGGTGTACCGCGACGGCGAGATCGGTCTGGTCGGTGTGGCCGACACCCCGGCCAACCCGGCCGTCGAGGAGTGGGCCGACTTCCGGGAGACCGCGCACGCCCATGCCCTCGGCCAGTGTCTGCTCGCGCAGCTGGACGACGCGGCCCGGCGGGACCACCTCGACCGCCACCCGGTGCGGCCGGTCACCCCGTACACCGTGCGCGACGCCGCGAGCCTGCTGCGGCGCCTGGAACGGGCCCAGGAGACAGACCTGGTGATTGAGCGTCAGGAGTACGCGCTGGGCACGGTGTGCGCCGCGATCCCCCTCCAGGTCGGCGCCATGGCGGCCACGGTGGCCGTCTCGCTGCCCGTGCACCAGGCCGACCGGCTCCTTCCGACGGTCCAGCGGCTCCAGGCGGAAATGCGCTGTCTGCTCGGCTCGCTCGCGCTGTCTATCAGCATCTGAAAACTCACTCCTTGTGATCTGCTGTGTACGTTCAGCAAGATTCCCTCTGGTGTCAGGGTCCATGCCCGGCCAGTCCGCGGCGAATGACGGGGTAGGCGATGCGCGAATCCGTACAGGCAGAGGTCATGATGAGCTTTCTCGTGTCGGAGGAGCTTTCCTTCCGCATTCCGGTGGAGCTGCGTTATGACACCTGCGATCCCTACGCGGTGCGGCTGACCTTCCACTTGCCCGGAGACGCCCCGGTGACGTGGGCGTTCGGCAGGGAGTTGCTGGTCGACGGCGTGGGACGGCCGTGCGGCGAGGGGGATGTGCGGGTCGCGCCGGTCGACCCCGACACCCTGGGCGAGGTGCTGATCCGGCTCCAGGTGGGCAGCGACCAGGCGCTGTTCCGGTCGTCGACCGCCCCGCTCGTGGCCTTCCTCGACCGCACCGACAAGCTGGTGCCGCTGGGGCAGGAAGGGGCGCTCGCCGACTTCGACGCCCACCTCGACGACGCGCTGGACCGCATCCTCGCCGAGCAGAGCGCCGGCTGACGCGTTGAGCCGATCGGGTGGGCTCTTGGCGTAACGCTTCAGCGCACCCCCGGGTCCCCGGGCTCTCCCCGTGGACGGGGTGCGTCAGCGTTTGCGGCGCCGTCCCCGCCCGCCCCGCGCCACGGCCGGCCGGGGCTCCGGCGCCGGACCGGCCGCCTGTTCGCGCGCCGCCGTCTGCCCGGGCACCACGGCACGGTCCGCCGGACGGTCGGCCGAGACGACCAGCGTCGCCAGGGCCGTGGTCACCGGCACCGAGGCCACCAGGCCGATCGAGCCGATCAGCGTGCGCACGATCTCCTCCGCGACCAGCTCGCTGTTGGCGACCGTGCCCACGCCGCTCTGGGCGACCGAGAACAGCAGCAGCAACGGCAGCGCGGCGCCCGCGTAGGCGAGAACGAGGGTGTTGACCACGGACGCGATGTGGTCGCGGCCGATGCGGATGCCCGCGCGGTACAGCGCGCGGCGGCCCATCGCCGGGTTGGCCTCGTGCAGCTCCCACACGGCGGACGTCTGGGTGACGGTCACGTCGTCGAGCACGCCGAGCGAGCCGATGATGACACCGGCGAGCAGCAGACCGCTCATGTCGATGTCCGGGTAGAGACCGTGGATCAGGCCCGTGTTGTCGTCGGTGTTGCCGGTGAGGGCGGACCAGCCGATGAACACCGAGCCCAGAACGCCGATCAGTGACAGCGAGACCAGGGTGCCGAGTACCGCCACGGAGGTGCGGGCCGACAGCCCATGACACAGGTACAGGGCGACCAGCATGATCAGGCTCGCTCCCACCACCGCGACGACCAGCGGGTTCGAGCCCTGAAGGATCGCCGGCAGGATGAAGAAGTTGAGCACCAGGAAGCTGATCGCCAGAGCCACCAGCGCCATGACGCCCCGCAGCCGCCCCACGGCCACCACGGCGAGCGCGAAGACACCGGCCAGCAGCGCCAGGGGGAAGCGGCGGTTCACATCGGCGACCGAGTACTGGAGGTCCGCCGGCGCCGAGGGCTCGTAGGCGACCACGACACCCTGGCCCTCGCTCAACTGCCGGGTCTGGTCCGGCTGCACGATCTCGGTGAACGTCCGGCCCTTGTCCTTGCCGGTGTCGACGCGGATCGTCGCCTTCTTGCAGGTGCCGTTCGCCTGCTGCTGCGCGGAGGAGCCCTCGGCGGTGGAGGTGTCACCGGTCGGGACGCCGGCGGAGGGATTCGCGGAGGCGCAGTTCACCGCCACCACCTCGGTGACCGTGGCCTGCTGTGTCTGGCGGTCGAAGCCGACACCGGTGCGTTCGTGGGCGGGGGTGCCGCCCGGCCACAGGACGGCCAGACCGATGAGGACCGCCGCGGTGAAGGGGATGAGGACCGCGGCGATGACCTTGCGCAGGTGGCGCGAGACGGGAGCGGCCGGGCCATGACTGTGGCTATGGCCGTGGTTGTGCCCGTGCGCCTGCCCGCCCGGCGTCCCGGGGGCGTTCGACAAGCGGTGCGAGCCGGTGTGTTCGTGCACACCTGTGCGTCCCGGTCCGGGACCGTGCCCGTGCCGCTGCCCGGGGTCGTGCCCGGGCCGGGCGCCTGCGCCGGGCGGGGGCTCGGACGGCGGGAACGGAGGCGGAGAGTTGGAGGTCACCGACCGATCATCGCAAGAAGGAAGGGTGCCCTCTGTTCACCGCGCCAGAAAGGACGCTAGCGTGGAGGCACCTTTTGTACACGCGGGAGCTCGGAGCACCGGGCTGAGAGGGCGCTGACCTCCGTCCCTGCGATGTTCCACGTGAAACATCACCGACAGCGGGTGATGTTTCACACGGGACGTCGGCAGACGGAAACCGCTGCGTCGACCGCCGAACCTGTTACCGGGTAATGCCGGCGTAGGGAGTAGGTCTCATGACCAACAAGGACGCACGCACGCCTGCCTCCACGCAGAACCCGACGGAGACGTCAGAGGCCACGGGGGCCGGGAAGTCCATCGGCTGGCACAAGGCATACGTCGAGGGCAGCCGCCCCGACCTGCGGGTGCCGGTCCGTCAGGTGCATCTCACCAACGGGCAGTCGGTCACCCTGTACGACACCTCGGGCCCGTACACCGATCCGCTCGTCGACACCGACGTCCGCCGGGGACTGGCCCCGGTGAGGGAGAACTGGATCGTCGCCCGCGGCGACACGGAGGAGTACGCGGGCCGTCCCGTCCGGCCCGAGGACGACGGAATCAAGCACACCTCACCCCGCGGAGGACTGCGCAACCTCGACGCGGTCTTCCCCGGCCGGCCGCGACTGCCGCGCCGGGGCCGCGCGGGGAAGGCCGTCACGCAGCTCGCGTACGCACGCAGGGGCGAGATCACGCCCGAGATGGAGTTCGTGGCGATCCGGGAGAACGTCTCCTCCGAGGTGGTCCGCGAGGAGATCGCGGCGGGCCGCGCGGTGCTGCCCGCCAACGTGAACCACCCGGAGACCGAACCGATGATCATCGGCAAACGGTTCCTGGTGAAGGTCAACGCCAACATCGGCAACTCGGCGGTCACGTCCTCCATCGAGGAGGAGGTGGAGAAGATGACCTGGGCGACCCGCTGGGGCGCCGACACGGTCATGGACCTCTCCACCGGCCGCAACATCCACACCACACGCGAGTGGGTGCTGCGCAACTCTCCCGTCCCCATCGGCACCGTGCCGCTCTACCAGGCGCTGGAGAAGGTCGACGGCAAGGCCGAGGAACTGACCTGGGAGATCTACAAGGACACGGTCATCGAACAGGCCGAGCAGGGCGTGGACTACATGACGGTCCACGCGGGCGTCCGGCTCGCCTACGTGCCCCTCACCGCGAACCGCAAGACCGGCATCGTCTCGCGCGGCGGCTCGATCATGGCGGCGTGGTGCCTGGCGCACCACAAGGAGTCGTTCCTGTACGAGCACTTCGAGGAGCTGTGCGAGATCCTCGCCGCGTACGACGTCACGTACTCGCTCGGCGACGGTCTGCGGCCGGGATGCATCGCGGACGCCAACGACGAGGCGCAGTTCGCGGAGCTGCGCACGCTGGGCGAACTCAACCGGATCGCCAAGCGGCACGACGTGCAGACCATGATCGAGGGCCCGGGACATGTCCCGATGCACAAGATCAAGGAGAACATCGACCTCCAGCAGGAGATCTGCGAGGAGGCGCCCTTCTACACGCTCGGCCCGCTCACGACGGATGTCGCGCCCGCGTACGACCACATCACCTCGGGCATCGGGGCCGCGATGATCGCCTGGTGGGGCACGGCCATGCTCTGCTACGTCACGCCGAAGGAGCACCTGGGGCTGCCCAACCGGGACGACGTGAAGACCGGCGTGATCACCTACAAGATCGCGGCGCACGCGGCCGACCTCGCCAAGGGGCACCCGGGCGCCCAGGAGTGGGACGACGCGCTGTCCGACGCGCGCTTCGAGTTCCGGTGGGAGGACCAGTTCAACCTGGCCCTCGACCCGGACACGGCCCGTGAGTTCCACGACGAGACCCTCCCGGCGGAGCCGGCGAAGACGGCCCACTTCTGCTCCATGTGCGGGCCGAAGTTCTGCTCGATGAAGATCTCCCAGGACATCCGCCGTGAGCACGGCGGAAGCCGTACGGAGATCGAGGAGGGCATGGCCCAGAAGTCCCGGGAGTTCGCGGAGGCGGGCAACCGCGTCTATCTGCCGATCGCGGACTGACGAGGGGAGAGGCGGTGACGGCGGCCCCGGCCGCCGTCGTCACCGCCTCCCGGCCGGTCACGTGACGCCCAGCGCCGGGCGGTGGGACGTGGGGCGGGCGCGTCCGTGTGAGGGCGCGCCGTGGGTCATCTCGTGCTTTCGGGTGAGGATGGGCAGACTGGGGCCATGGCTGCGAGGGCGATGAGCAAGGGGTCCAATCTTCCCGTCGAGGCGCCGGTGGTGCGGGCCGAACTCGCCTGGTCGGCGGGGCCCGGTGTGCCCGACATCGACGCGTCGGCGCTGCTGCTCACGTCGGTGGGGCGGGTGCGTGACGACGGGGACTTCGTGTTCTACAACCAGCCGCGCCACACTTCCGGGGCCGTGCGGCACCTGGGCAAGCGGCACGCCGACGGGGCCGCCACCGACATGGTCGAGGTGGACCTGCGTTCCGTGGAGCCGGCCGTCGAGCGGATCGTGCTCGGGGCGTCGGCCGACGGTGGCACCTTCGGCCAGGCGCCCGGGCTGGTGCTGCGGCTGCTGGACGCCGGCTCGGGCATCGAACTCGCCCGCTTCGACATGGCGGCCGGGTCCGAGACCGCCTTCATCGGCGGCGAGCTGTACCGGCGGCAGGGCGCGTGGAAGTTCCGCGCGGTCGGGCAGGGATACGCCTCCGGCCTGGCCGGACTCGCCACGGATTTCGGCATCACCGTCGACGACCCCGCCCAGACGCCCCTCGTCGCCGCGCCCCTGCCGCCTCCACCGCCCGCCCCGGCACCGCGCCCGTCCGGCTCCACCCGCTTCACCAAGGGCGAGGAACAACTGCCCGTCGACATGCGCAAGCGGCTCTCCCTGCGCAAGGAGCAGGTCGCGGTCAGTCTGCGCAAGCACGGGGCCGCCGAGGTCACCGCGCGCGTGATCCTCGTCCTGGACGCCTCCGGGTCCATGTCCTTCCTGTACTCCAAGGGCGTAGTGGCCGATGTCGTCGAGCGGATGGCGGCGGTCGCCGCCCAGCTGGACGACGACGGGGAGATGCAGGCCTGGACGTTCGCCTCCAACCCGGCCCGGCTGCCCGACCTGCGGCTCGGCGAGCTGCCCGAGTGGCTGCGGCTGCACGTCCGCGTGGGGGAGATCTCCCTGTTCCGGCGCAAGCGCAAGAAGGGTCTCGATCCGAGCCAGGTCGACATGCGCGACGTCGGCATCCAGAACGAGGAGCAGAAGGTCATCGCGGAGGTACGCGCGTACGTGCGGGAACATCCGACGTCCGCCCCCACGCTCGTGCTGTTCTTCTCCGACGGCGGCGTCTACCGCAACGCCGAGATCGAGGCGCAGCTGCGCGAGGCCGTCGAGGAGCCGGTGTTCTGGCAGTTCGTGGGGCTCGGGCGCGCCAACTACGGCGTGCTGGAGCGGTTCGACACGCTGCCCGGGCGGCGCGTCGACAACGTCGGCTTCTTCTCCGTCGACGACATCAGCACGGTCCCGGACGCGGAGCTGTACGACCGGCTGCTGTCCGAGTTCCCGCAGTGGATCAGGGCGGCGCGCGGGGCGGGCATCCTCTGACGCCCGGGCCCCCGGGACGTACGCCGGCCGTCCGGCGTGCGTCCCCGTCGCGCTGCCGTGACCGCTACTCCGGCTGGTGTTCCGGCCCTCCGAAGTCCGGGCTCGAGTAGTCCGGGCTGGAGTAGCTGGGGCGGGTGCCCCGGTGCACCCCGTCCTCGGGGCTGGAGAAGCCCGGCCGGTCGTACCCCAGGTGCGGGATGCGGCCGGCGGGCGCGGGCGGCACCGTGTGCTGGAGTGCCGTGGCGTCCGCCGGGCCCTGGAGCGCGTCCCGCAGGAACGGCACGATGCCCCGTTGCAGCAGGGCCTCGTGCCAGGCGTCCCTCGCCTGGGCCACTTCTTCGTCGAGTTCCCGGTACGTCCCGCCGAGCGCCGAGGGCTTGTTGCGCAGCGCGGTGAGCAGCAGGCCCGCCCCGGCGACGAGGATGGCGACCGCCGTGACCGCGCCGAACACCCAGCCGGTGGTCAGCATGGTGCGGGCGAACTCGTTCTTCGAGTCGAGCGTCCGCAGGGCGAAGCCGACGAGCAGGAAGATTGCGGCGGCGGTCCCGGCCAGGACCGGCGCCAGGACGGCGAGGACGGCCGCCACCCCCGCTCCGGCGGCCTCGGCCATCTCGCCCATCGACGCGGCGAACCCGGCCGCGCCGGTGGAGCCCGCCTCGCCGCTGCCCGCGTCGCGCACGGCCGGGGTGACCGTGGGCGGCCGTCGTGCCTCTTCGCGGACCTTCACGTAGTGCTGGTACTCGGTCGCCGCGGCCGCGCTGATGAGCGCGGTGGCGTTCAGCGCCATCGTGCGCAGTTGCTCCGAGTTGAGCCGCTGTCCCACAGCGGCCAGCTCCGGGTGGTGTGGTGCGGAGCGCAGCGCCTCATCGAGAATCCGCTCGTAGTCCTGGCGGTCCTCGCTCAGCAGGTGCTGCGGAACGCTGTTCATGTGCATCCCCCGATGCTCCGTAGGGCTTGGGGCTCGGCATGCTGACGAGCCGTCGGGCAGAAACGGAGGGGAGCCTGCTACGGATAAGCCGATGGTAGAGCGGTGACGGCGCGCGGTGACAGGGGGTCTGCGGAAATTGCCGTCCCCGGGATGCGGTCGCGGGCCGCCGCAAGACGGCCCGCGCGTCTCTCAGTTGGTCAGCGGCAACTGCCGTACCAGCAGTTTTCCTGCCATCGTGACGCCGCCGTCCATCGCGATGGCGAGTCCGTCGGCGTACACGTGAGGTTCGGCCACCACGGGGCCGTTGTCGTCCTCGCCGTCCTCGGAGCCGACCTCGCCCAGCAGATACGGAATCGGGCTGTGGCCGTGAACGACCCGGGTGCCGCCGTACGTATTGAGCAGGGAGCGCACCGCGTCGGCGCCGCCCTCGTCGCGGAAGGAGAACCGCTTGGTGAACTTGCGGAAGAGGTCCCAGACCTCGTCGGCGTCGTTGCGGGTGAGGGTCTCGCGGACCGTGTCGTTGACCTCTTCGATCGAGCGGCCGTAGTCGAGGTAGGCGGTGGTGTCGGAGTGGAGCAGCAGGTGACCGTCGACCTCCTCGACGGCGTCGAGGCGGGCCATCCACTGGAGGTGGTGGTCCTGGAGGCGGTCCATGTCGGTTTTCTGGCCGCCGTTCAGCAGCCAGGCCGCCTGGAAGGTGGCGGTGCCCGCGCCGGAGTTGACGGGCGTGTCGCCGAACCGCTTCGCGCCGAGCAGCAGCAACTCGTGGTTGCCCATGAGGGCCTTGCAGTAGCCGCCGGCGGCCGCGGCCTCGGCGGACAGCCGCATCACCAGGTCGATGACGCCGATGCCGTCCGGGCCCCGGTCGGTGAAGTCGCCGAGGAACCACAGGCGCGCGGTGCCGGCGCACCAGTTGCCCGCGGAGTCGACGAGGCCCTGCTCCTGGAGGGCGGCCACCAGCTCGTCGAGGTAGCCGTGGACGTCGCCGACCACGTACAGGGGGCCCTTGCCGGTGGCGGGCTGCGGGGCGGCCGCGGGGTCGACGGTCACCTGGACCGTGTCACCCCGGTTGATGACCGGGAGGTCCCGCTGGGTGGGCGTGTACCCGTCCGGGTACGCCTCCTCGGCCGGCGGGGCGACGTCGCCGGGGTGCGTGCCGCTGTGGACGTACGGACCGGTCTCGTGGACGTACGCGGGTACCCGGAAGTCGCGCAGCGTCGCCGTCCGCTCCACCTCGGGTCCCTGACCGGCCCCCTGAGTCATCGACCCCTCCACCATCGCGCCGCATCTGCACCGCGTCGGACTGCCTGGTCGCAGCGGCCCGCGGTGTCGTGGGCCCATCATAGGAATGCGGATCGCGCCATGTGATGACCCAGGGGTGGTGAATCAGAACAGGACTCCGTTTCACCGTGGCTTTTGTCCTTTTTGTGGTGGTCTCCGGCCGATCGAATGATGTTCGACACCGGTCCGCGGACGTCCCCCGAACGCCCCACGGACCCCCGACCGGGCTGCGCCCGCACCCGGCCGGTAGTCCGGCTTCCGTTTCCGGGACGGTGTCCGCGCCTGTGCCGGTCGTCCGTCTTCCGGGGCCCGGACGGTCTCCGCGCCCGTGCCGGTCGCCCTGCTTCCGGGGCCGCGCCGGTGCGGTGGGCTGCCGGGATCCCCGGTCCCGGTATCCGGCCCTTCCGGTGCGCGGCCGGGCCCGGGAGCCCGAGCGGGCCGGGTTCCGCCTCGCCTCACCCCTCCGGAAGCGAGGCGTCCCCCTGGTCCGCGGACCCTTCGCGCCGCCGGGCGTTCACGTCCCCTGCGGCGACCTCGGCGGGCTGACCGTCGTGCGGGGCGGCCGGCGCTGGGAGGACGTGCGCACGATCAGCTCGGTCGGTATCACCTGCTCGACCGGCTGGTCCGAGTCGACCCCCTCGATGGCGTCGATCAGCAGCTGTACGACCGCCGTGCCGATGCGGCGGGGTTTCAAGGAGAGCGTGGTGACGGGCGGCTCGGTGTTGGCGTAGACCGTGGACTCGCTGCAGCAGACGAGGAGCAGGTCCTCCGGTACGCGCAGTCCGTAGCGGCGGGCCGCAGCGAGCAGGTCGGTGCCGTTGGGGTCGAAGAGGCCGTAGACCGCGTCGGGGCGGTCCGGGCGGGCGAGCAGCCGGTCGGCGGCGACGGCTCCCGCGCACGGGTCGTGCGCCGGGTAGGCCTCGTACACCGGGTCCTGCCCCACCCGCTCGCACCAGCGCAGGTAGGCGGTGGTCGACAGGTGGGTGTACGTGTCGGTGGTGGTGCCGGTCAGCAGGCCGATGCGGCGGGCGCCGGCGTCGGCGAGGTGGTCGAGGATGCCGAGCACGGCGGCCTCGTGGTCGTTGTCGACCCAGGCCGTGACCGGCAGGGAGCCGGCCGGGCGGCCGTCGGAGACCACGGGTAAGCCCTGGCGGACCAGCTCGCTGACCACCGGGTCCTGGTCGGAGGGGTCGATGACCACCGTGCCGTCCAGGGCCACGTTGGACCACACGTCGTGACGGGAGGTCGCGGGCAGGATGACGAGGGCGTAGCCGCGGGCGAGCGCGGCGGAGGTGGCGGCCCGCGCCATCTCGGCGAAGTACGCGAACTCCGTGAAGGTGAAAGGTTCATCCCCGTACGTCGTCACGGTCAGGCCGATGAGTCCGGACTTCCCGGTGCGGAGCGTTCGGGCGGCGGCCGAGGGGCGGTACCCCAGTCTGTCGGCCACCTCGCGGACGTGGCGCCGGGTGGCGTCCGGGAGCCGGCCCTTGCCGTTGAGGGCGTCGGAGACGGTCGTGATGGAGACTCCGGCGGCGGCGGCCACGTCCCTGATGCCCGCTCGACCCGGCCGGCTGCCTCGGCGTGAGGTTTCCGCGCGGCTCACCTGGTGCTTCCCTGCTGCTGTCATGGCGAGCCGATAGTAGGGCTCATGCGGTGGGGTAGGGCGGACGCATATGCACGCGTCGACAGGCACGTTTCTGCATGATCATTTAGCCTCAATCGCCTCGGAAACCACGGGTGTTGAGCGCCCCGACACCGGACCCTGACGTGTCGGTGCATGCGCGCCTGGCGAGGGTGCGATGTTGCGAAGAGGTCTCAACTCACCTGCACGGGTGATGCGCGCCACGGCGTGAACCACCGGCGCGTAGATATATGTGCGGCGCGCCCCTGACACGCACGTCCTTCGCACCCGTACGGGCGATGTTGCCCGTGTTGTCCGTGTGACGGACGAGAAGGCGGGAGCCGTCGTCGCCCCTATACGCAGCGACGCCGAATCCTCATAAGGTGAGGAGTATTGGATGTCGGCGGCGGTCATGGCCGCCGGTCTTCGCGAGGAGGACTGCGGTGAGCGAGACGAGCCCCAAGCTGCGCGCCGAGCTGGAGGGGATCCCCACCTACAAGCCGGGCAAGCCCGCGGCGGCCGACGGGCCGGTGGCCTACAAGCTGTCCTCCAACGAGAACCCCTACCCCCCGCTGCCGGGCGTGATGGAGACGGTGACGGCCGCCGCCGCCGCCTTCAACCGCTACCCGGACATGGCCTGCACCGCTCTCACGGCCGAGCTGGCCGAGCGGTTCGGGGTGCCGGCCTCTCATGTCGCCACGGGCACCGGCTCGGTCGGCGTGGCCCAGCAGCTGCTCCAGGCGACCTCGGGACCCGGCGACGAGGTGATCTACGCCTGGCGCTCCTTCGAGGCGTACCCGATCATCACGCAGATCAGCGGCGCCACGTCCGTGCAGGTCCCGCTGACCGAGGGCGATGTGCACGACCTGGACGCGATGGCCGACGCGATCACCGACCGGACCCGGCTGATCTTCGTCTGCAACCCCAACAACCCGACCGGCACCGTGGTGCGCCGGGCCGAGCTGGAACGCTTCCTCGACCGGGTGCCCGGCGACGTCCTGGTGGTGCTCGACGAGGCCTACCGCGAGTTCATCCGCGACCCCGAGGTGCCGGACGGCGTGGAAATCTACCGCGAGCGGCCCAACGTCTGCGTCCTGCGCACCTTCTCGAAGGCGTACGGTCTCGCCGGACTGCGCGTCGGTTTCGCCATCGCCCACGAGCCGGTGGCCGCGGCGCTGCGCAAGACGGCGGTGCCGTTCGGCGTGAGCCAGATCGCCCAGGAGGCGGCGATCGCCTCGCTGCGGGCCGAGGACGAGCTGATCGGCCGCGTGGGCTCCCTGGTCTGTGAGCGGAACCGCGTGGTCGAGGGGCTGCGCGCCCAGGGCTGGACGGTGCCCGAGACCCAGGCCAACTTCGTGTGGCTGCGGCTGGGGGAGCGCACCGTGCCGTTCGCGCAGGCGTGCGAGCAGGCGGGCGTGGTCGTCCGGCCGTTCCCCGGCGAGGGCGTACGGGTCACCGTCGGGGAGACGGAGGCGAACGACATCTTCCTGAAGGTCACGGAGAAGTTCCGCGCCCAGGGCTGATCAACCGAGGGCGTCACCGGGTCCGACCTGCGGAGACGGGAGCGGTCGGCGGTTCGTCCGCCGGCCGCTTCTCCGTGTCCGGGGCCGGGGCGGCCGCCTCTCGTCCCGCGCTTGCGCCTCACCCGTCCGGGCGTGACCGAGGAAGGGGTTGACGTCACACAGGACCCCCCTTCCAGGTCGTAAAAGCAGTGAGTCATAATTGCTTGTGAATGTGAACGCGTTCACAAGCGCATCCCGTTTCCTCCCGAGATGGACGGGGATGGAACGGGCCCGCGGCTGCTGCACCACGGCGAAGTAAGGAGCGACGACGTGGATCTGGCACTGGCGCCGGAGACCCTGGCGCGATGGCAGTTCGGCATCACCACCGTCTACCACTTCCTCTTCGTTCCCCTGACGATCTCGCTCGCCGCCCTCGTCGCCGGGCTGCAGACCGCCTGGGTGCGGACGGAGAAGGAGAAGTACCTCAGGGCGACGAAGTTCTGGGGCAAGCTCTTCCTGATCAACATCGCGATGGGTGTCGTCACCGGGATCGTGCAGGAGTTCCAGTTCGGGATGAACTGGTCCGACTACTCGCGCTTCGTCGGTGACATCTTCGGCGCCCCGCTCGCCTTCGAGGCGCTGATCGCCTTCTTCTTCGAGTCCACCTTCATCGGCCTGTGGATCTTCGGCTGGGACCGGCTGCCGAAGAAGATCCATCTGGCCTGCATCTGGATGGTGTCGATCGGCACGCTGCTGTCGGCGTACTTCATCCTCGCCGCCAACTCCTGGATGCAGCACCCGGTCGGCTACCGGATCAACGGGGAGAAGGGCCGCGCCGAGCTCACCGACTTCTGGCTGGTGCTGACCCAGAACACCACGCTCAACCAGGTCTTCCACAGCTTCTCGGCGGCCTTCCTCACCGGCGGCGCCTTCATGGTCGGTATCGCGGCCTTCCACCTGCTGCGCAAGAAGCACATCCCGGTGATGCGCACCTCCCTGCGACTCGGTCTGGTCACCCTGGCGGTCGGCGGACTGCTCACCGCGGTCAGCGGCGACACCCTCGGCAAGGTCATGTACGAGCAGCAGCCCATGAAGATGGCCGCCGCCGAGGCCCTCTGGGACGGCGAGGAGCCGGCGCCCTTCTCCGTCTTCGCCTACGGCGACGTCGACGAGGGGCACAACAAGGTCGCCCTGGAGATTCCCGGCCTGCTGTCCTTCCTCGCCCACAGCGACTTCGAGTCGTACGTGCCCGGCATCAACGACACGAACGAGGCGCTCCAGGAGAAGTTCGGGCCCGGCGACTACAAGCCCATCGTGCCGGTCGCCTACTGGGGCTTCCGCTGGATGATCGGGTTCGGCATGGCCTCCTTCTCGCTGGGCCTGCTGGGGCTGTGGCTCACCCGGAAGAAGTTCCTGCTGCCGGCCGCGTACCGCACCGGCGAGGACGAGGTGCCGCATCTCGTGCTGCTGAAGCGGCCGCTCGGCTCCCGGCTGACCCGGCTGTACTGGCTGGCCGCGGTGTGGACGATGGCCTTCCCGCTGATCGCCAACGCCTGGGGATGGATCTTCACCGAGATGGGCCGCCAGCCCTGGGTCGTCTACGGCGTGATGCAGACCCGGGACGCGGTCTCACCCGGTGTGTCCCAGGCCGAGGTCATCACCTCGATGACCGTCTTCACCCTGCTCTACGCCGTCCTGGCCGTCATCGAGGTCAAGCTGCTCGTCAAGTACGTCAAGGCGGGGCCGCCCGAGCTGAGCGACTCCGACCTCAACCCGCCCACGAAGCTCGGCGGCGACCTCCGTGACGCCGACAAGCCGATGGCCTTCTCGTACTAGGCCGAGGGAGCTGCACTGTCATGGAACTGCACGACGTCTGGTTCGTCCTCATCGCCGTCCTGTGGACCGGCTACTTCTTCCTCGAGGGCTTCGACTTCGGGGTCGGCGTCCTGACCCGGCTGCTGGCCCGCGACCGGGCCGAGAAGCGGGTGCTCATCAACACCATCGGCCCGGTGTGGGACGGCAACGAGGTCTGGCTGCTCACGGCCGGCGGCGCCACCTTCGCCGCCTTCCCCGAGTGGTACGCCACCCTCTTCTCCGGCTTCTACCTCCCGCTGCTGGCCATCCTGATCTGCCTCATCGTCCGCGGCGTCGCCTTCGAGTACCGGGCCAAGCGGCCCGAGGAGACCTGGCAGCGCAACTGGGAGACGGCGATCTTCTGGACCTCGCTGCTCCCCGCGTTCCTGTGGGGCGTCGCCTTCGGCAACATCGTGCGCGGGGTCAAGCTCGACGCCGACTTCGAGTACGTGGGCACCGTCTTCGACCTGCTCAACCCGTACGCCCTGCTGGGCGGCCTGGTCACGCTCACCCTGTTCACCTTCCACGGCACGGTGTTCACGGCCCTCAAGACGGTCGGGGAGATCCGCGAACGGGCGCGGAAGCTGGCCCTGAAGGTGGGGCTGGTCACCGCCGTGCTGGCGTCGGTCTTTCTGCTCTGGACGCAGATCGAGAGCGGTGACGGGGCCGGCCTGGTCGCGCTCGGTGTGGCGGTCGCCTCGCTGGTCGCCGCCCTGGCGGCCAATCAGGCAGGGCGTGAGGGATGGTCGTTCACGCTGTCCGGCGTCACCATCGTGGCCACGGTGGCCATGTTCTTCCTGACGCTGTTCCCGAATGTCATGCCCTCCACCCTGGACCCGGAGTGGAGCCTGACCGTCACCAACGCCTCCTCCAGCCCGTACACGCTGAAGATCATGACCTGGCTCGCGGTCATCGCCACGCCGCTGGTGCTGCTCTACCAGGGCTGGACCTACTGGGTCTTCCGCAAGCGGATCGGCACCCAGCACATCGCCGACTCCGTGCACTGAGGGTGTGTTTCACGTGAAACCGATCGACCCCCGCCTTCTCCGGTACGCGCGTGCCACCCGGGGCTTCCTGGCAGCCGTCGTCGGCCTCGGGGCCGTCGGTGCGGGCCTGGTCGTCGCCCAGGCCATGCTCATCGCCGAGATCGTGGTCGGCTCCTTCCAGGACGGCCGGTCCGTCGGAGACCTGCGCACTCCGCTGCTGCTGCTCGTCGCGGTGGCGGCCGGACGCGGGCTGGTCGGCTGGCTGACCGAGCTGGCCGCGCACCGGGCGAGCGCCGCCGTGAAATCGGAGCTGCGGGGGCGGCTGCTGGACCGGGCGACGGCACTGGGCCCGGGGTGGCTGGGCGGCCGGAGCACCGGGTCGCTGGTCACCCTGGCGACCCGGGGCGTCGACGCCCTCGACGGCTACTTCTCGCGGTACCTCCCCCAGTTGGGCCTCGCGGTGGTCGTCCCGGCCGCCGTGCTGGCGCGGATCGTCACGGAGGAGTGGGTGTCGGCGGCGATCATCGTCGGCACCCTGCCCCTCATTCCCGTCTTCATGGTGCTGATCGGCTGGGCCACGCAGAATCGCATGGACCGTCAGTGGCTGCTGCTCTCCCAGCTGTCCGGGCACTTCCTGGACGTCGTCGCCGGGCTGCCGACGCTGAAGGTCTTCGGGCGGGCCAAGGCGCAGGCCGCATCGATCCGCACGATCACCGCCGAGTACCGGCGCGCGACCATGCGGACGCTGCGGATCGCCTTCATCTCGTCGTTCGCGCTGGAACTGCTCGCCACCCTCTCGGTGGCGCTGGTCGCCGTGACCATCGGCATGCGCCTGGTCCACGGAGAGCTGGACCTGTACACCGGTCTGCTCATCCTGATCCTGGCGCCGGAGGCGTATCTGCCGCTGCGTCAGGTCGGCACGCAGTACCACGCGGCGGCGGAGGGGCTCGGCGCGGCCGAGGAGATCTTCGCGGTGCTCGAGACACCCGCGCCCGTGGCGGGGAAGGGCACGGTGCCGCAGGGCGCCCTCGCCTTCGAGAACGTGACCGTCCGATACCCCGGCCGGTCCACGGACGCCGTGACGGACGTGTCCTTCGCCGTCGCCCCCGGTGAGACGGTCGCCCTGGTCGGGCCGAGCGGATCAGGGAAGTCCACGCTGATCGGCGCGGCGCTGGGCTTCGTCCGCCCCGATGCGGGCCGGGTGAGCGTCGGCGGGGCCGGCCTCACCGGACTCGACCTCGCCGACTGGCACCGCCGCGTGGCCTGGGTGCCGCAGCGGCCCCACCTGTACGCCGGGACGATCGCGGAGAACGTCCGGCTGGCCCGCCCCGACGCGGACGACGCGGCGGTGCGGCGCGCCCTGCGCGACGCGGGTGCGCTGGACTTCGTGGACGCCCTCCCCCGCGGCGCCGACACCGTGCTGGGCGAGGACGGGGCGGGCCTCTCGGCCGGGCAGCGGCAGCGTCTCGCGCTGGCCCGGGCGTTCCTCGCGGACCGGCCCGTGCTGCTGCTCGACGAGCCGACGGCCGCCCTCGACGGGGCCACGGAGGCCGAGGTCGTGGCGGCGGTACGGCGGCTGGCGGAGGGCCGGACGGTGCTGCTCGTGGTGCACCGCCCGGCCCTGCTCGCCGCCGCCGACCGGGTGGTCCGGCTGCCGGCGTCCGAGGTGCACCGGGAGGGCGCGGCCGGGGCGGTCGCCAACGGCCGGACCGGTGCGGACACGGTGCGAGGCGCCGCGTCCGACCAAGGTTTCCGGCCCGGGACGGTCCCCGACGAGCGCGTGGAGAAGGCCCCCGGGCGCGTGCTCGACCGGGTGCGTGCCCTGTCGGGCGCCGGGCGGGGAAGGATCACGCTCGCGCTGCTCCTCGGCGCGCTCGCCCTGGCGAGCGCCGTCGGTCTCATGGCGACGTCCGGCTGGCTGATCTCCCGCGCCTCGCAGCAGCCGCCGGTGCTCTACCTGATGATGGCGGTCACCGCGACGCGCGCCTTCGGCATCGGGCGGGCCGTGTTCCGCTACGCGGAGCGGCTGGTGTCCCACGACGCCGTGCTGCGCATGCTGGCGGACACCCGGGTCGCGGTCTACCGGCGGCTGGAACGCCTCGCGCCCGCCGGGCTGCGCGGCACCCGCCGGGGCGACCTGCTGACCCGGCTGGTCTCCGACGTGGACGCGCTCCAGGACTACTGGCTGCGCTGGCTGTTGCCGGCCGGCGCCGCCGTCGCCGTGTCCACCCTGTCCGTCGGCTTCACCGCGTGGCTGCTGCCCGAGGCCGGTGCCGTGCTCGCGGCCGGGCTGCTCGCGGCGGGCGTGGGCGTTCCGCTGCTCACCGCCGCCGTGGCGCGGCGCACCGAGCGCAGGCTGGCACCCGCCCGCGGCGACCTCGCCACCCGGGTGACCGACCTGCTCACCGGCACCGCCGAACTGACCGTCGCCGGGGCGCTGCCCGCGCGGGCCGAGGGGACGCGGCGGGCCGACGGCGTCCTGACCCGCATCGCCTCACGGTCGGCCGCGGTCACCGGTCTCGGCGACGGGCTCACCGCGCTGATCTCCGGACTGACCGTGGCCGCCGCCGGCCTCGTCGGCGTGCAGGGCGTGAGCTCCGGCCGGCTCGACGGCGTCGCCCTGGCCGTGGTGGTCCTCACCCCGCTGGCGGCGTTCGAGGCGGTCCTCGGCATGCCCCTCGCCGTGCGCCACCGGCAGCGGGTGCGCCGCAGCGCGGAGCGCGTGTACGAGGTGCTGGACGCCCCGGCGCCCGTGCGTGAGCCGGAGACACCCCGGCAGGCGCCCGTCTCGCCGTTCCCGCTCACCCTCAAGGGACTCACCGCCCGTCACCCCGGGCAGGACCGGGACGCGGTCGCCGGCCTGGACCTGACGCTGGAGCGGGGCCGGCGCGTCGCCGTGGTCGGCCCCTCCGGCTCCGGCAAGACGACGCTGGCCCAGGTGATGCTGCGGTTCCTGGACCCCGGCGCCGGCTCCTACACGCTCGCCGGCGTGGACGCCCGCGCGCTGGACGGGGACGACGTACGGCGCCTGGTCGGGCTGTGCGCGCAGGACGCGCACCTGTTCAACAGCACCGTCCGGGAGAACCTGCTGCTGGCCCGGAAGGACGCGACCGAGGCCGATCTGCGGGACGCGCTCGGCCGGGCACGGCTGCTGGAATGGGCGGACGGGCTGCCGGACGGCCTGGACACGCTCGTCGGCGAGCACGGCGCGCGGCTGTCCGGAGGCCAGCGGCAGCGGCTCGCCCTGGCTCGCGCCCTGCTCGCGGACTTCCCCGTGCTGGTGCTGGACGAGCCCGCCGAGCACCTCGACCTGCCCACCGCGGACGCGCTCACGGCCGATCTGCTGACCGCCACCCAGGGCCGCACCACCGTCCTCGTCACCCACCGGCTCGCCGGACTGGACGCGGTGGACGAGGTGATCGTGCTGGACGCGGGACGGGTGGTGCAGCGCGGACGGTACGAGGAGCTCCGTACCGTGGACGGTCCGTTGCGGGACATGGCACTGCGGGAGGAGGAAACGGGAGCCCTGGTGGCGGTGTCCTGACCGGCACCCGCGAGCGAGACCGTCAACGGTGACGCGCCGTCAGTACCCGTCAGGCGTCAGGGCGACCGGTGAAGCATCCGTCCGGGGGCGTGTCCTCCCCCATGTGTACGACGTGAACGCGCCTCCCGGCCCCGGCCGGGGACAGGATCGCAGGCATGCGTCTCACCCGCCGCCGTCCTCTGCTCGTCGCCGTGCTGTTCTGCGCACTCGCCGTGCTCGCCGCCCGGCCCGCCGACGGCGACGGATCCCATGCCCCCGGTCACGGCTCCCCCTCCGTCAGCGCCGAAGTGGCGCGGCTCTACGAGGAGGCGGCGAAGGCCACCGAGCAGTACGAGGCCGGACGCGAGGAGGCGGAGAAGCAGCGGGATCTGGCGCAGCGGCTGGAGGAGCGGCTCGACCGCGAACGGCAGCAGGCCGCCGTACTCCGCGAGGATCTGGGGCGCATTGCGAGCTCCCAGTACCGGGACGGCGGCGGGCTGCCGCTCACCGCGCACATGCTCCTCGCCGACGATCCCGAACAGCTGATGCGCGGTCAGCGCGTGGTGCAGCACGCCGAGGTGACGCTGGACCAGGCGCTCGGCCGCAGCGAGCGGGCCGAGGCGCGGCTCGCCCGGGACGAGGCGAAGGCCGCGGCGGCCTGGAAGAAGCTGGAGCAGCGGAACGAGGAGCTCGCCGCGCTGAAGCAGGACATCGAGGGGAAACTCGAGTCGGCGCGCTGGAAGCTCCAGGGCGAGGCGGACGCCTCGGTGGCGGCGGGCTCCTGCCGTGGCGCCGTCCGGCTCGACCAGCCGCCGGCGCAGTACACGACGTCCTGGGTGGCCCCCGTGGAGACGTACGAGCTGTCCGCCTCCTACGGCAGCGGCGGTGCGCGCTGGGCGAACCGGCACACCGGGCAGGACTTCGCGGTGCCCATCGGGACGCCGGTGCGGGCGGTGGGCAGCGGCACGGTGGTGAGGGTGTCCTGCGGAGGCGCGTTCGGCATCGAGATCGTGGTCGAGCACCCGGGCGGCTACTACACCCAGTACGCGCACCTGGCCGCCGTCGCCGTCGACCAGGGGGAACGGGTGTCCCCCGGGCAGTGGATCGGCCAGTCCGGGACCAGCGGCAACTCCACCGGCCCGCACCTGCACTTCGAGGTGCGGGTGACCCCTGAGATGGGCTCGTCGGTGGACCCGGTGGCGTGGCTCGCCGGGCGCGGGGTGACCCTCTGACCGGCTCGACGAACCTCGGGAGGGACTACCTCCGCCCGTCCAGCAGCTGCTCGATCACCACGGCCACGCCGTCGTCGTTGTTGGCGACCGTGCGGCCCGAGGCGGCGGCGAGCACGTCCGGGTGGGCGTTGCCCATCGCGTAGGAGCGGCCCGCCCACGTCAGCATCTCGACGTCGTTCGGCATGTCACCGAAGGCGACGACCTCCTCGTGCGAGATGCCGCGCTCGGCGCAGCACAGCGCGAGGGTGCTCGCCTTGGACACGCCGGGCCCGCTGATCTCCAGCAGGGCGCTCGGGCTGGAGCGGGTCACGGTGGCGCGGTCGCCGATGGCGAGCCGGGCCAGAGTGAGGAAGGCGTCCGGCTCCAGCTCGGGGTGGTACGCCAGGATCTTCAGTACCGGTTCGGCGGCGGTGGGGGAGTCCGGGGCCAGCAGCTCCTCGGCGGGCGCCAGGTCGTCCGGGACCTCCATGTGCAGCTTCGGGTACTCGGGCTCCTGGTGGAAGCCGTAGGTCTGCTCCACGGCGTACACCGTGCCCGGGGCGGCGTCGCGCAGCAGGCCCACCGCGTCCAGGGCGTTGTCCCGGGGCAGCTCGCGGACCTTGACGAAGCGGTGCGCGCCCGGACCGCCGTGCAGGTCGACGACGGCGGCGCCGTTGCCGCAGATGGCGAGGCCGTGGCCGTGCACATGGTCGCTGACCACGTCCATCCAGCGGGCCGGCCGGCCGGTGACGAAGAAGACCTCGATGCCCGCCTCCTCGGCGGCGGCCAGGGCCGCCACGGTCCGGGGGGACACCGACTTGTCGTCGCGGAGCAGGGTGCCGTCGAGGTCGGTGGCGATGAGCCGCGGTGGGGTGGCTGCGGCCGGGGTCTCGGGCTCTCGGATCGCTGAGGTCACCCGGCCATTGTCCCGCATATGCCCGCACGGCCGTGCGGGACTCCGCACATCTGAGTGATTACTGCTGTCACCAGCGGCTTCTCGTCCGGCCTCGGCGTCGTCCCGCCCTGTCTCGGCAGGGCGGCGCTCTTTCTCGTTCACCGCAGTTGCGCCGGGGCCTCCATCGCGATCCGTTCGAAGACCTTCTGGTCCGCCGCGAAGTCCGAGTCCGGGATGGGCCAGTGCAGCACGATCTCGGTGAATCCCAGCTCGACGTGGCGGCCCGCGAAGTCGACGAACGCGTCCAGGGACTCCAGCGGCCGGCTCCGGTCCGGGGTGAACCCGGTGAGCAGGATCTTGTCGAGCTCGGTCACGTCCCGGCCGATCCCGGCACAGGCGTCGGCGAGCTTGTCCACCTGGCCGCGGATGGCCTGAACCGACTGCTCGGGCGTGCCCTCCTCGTACAGCTTCGGGTCGCCGGTGGTCACCCATGCCTGCCCGTACCGGGCCGCGAGCCGCAGTCCGCGCGGGCCGGTCGCCGCCACGGCGAACGGCAGCCGGGGCCGCTGGACGCAGCCGGGGATGTTGCGCGCCTCGTGTGCCGCGTAGAAGTCGCCCTCGTACGACACGGCGTCCTCCGTGAGCAGCCGGTCCAGCAGGGGCACGAACTCGGCGAGGCGGTCGGCACGCTCGCGCGGGGTCCACGGCTCCTGGCCGAGGGCGGTGGCGTCGAAACCGGTGCCGCCCGCGCCGATGCCCAGGGTGACGCGGCCACCGGAGATGTCGTCGAGGGAGATGAGCTCCTTGGCCAGGGTCACCGGGTGCCGGAAGTTCGGCGAGGTCACCAGTGTGCCCAGACGCATCCGCTCGGTCACGCCCGCGGCGGCGGTCAGGGTCGGGACGGCACCGAACCACGGGCCGTCGCGGAAGCTCCGCCAGGACAGGTGGTCGTAGGTGTAGCCGGCGTGGAAGCCCAGCTCCTCGGCCCGCACCCAGGCGGAACGGCTGCCTTCGTGCCAGCGGCGGTACGGGAGGATCACGGTGCTCAGACGCAGGCTCATGGATCCGAGCCTAAGCGGCGCGTCCGGTTTCACGTGAAACACACCCTGCCCGCAGCACACGCGGGGGCAGTCGTAAGCACGCGCAGCCGTGCTCCTGCGGCTCCTCCGTCACCGCACCCGGGCGCTCAGCCAGGGCGTGAGGACGATCATCGGGATGAACTCCTTGTGTGTCCGGTCCCCCGGCAACGGCACCACGAGGAAGTAGCCCGGCGGGAACCGCCGCGCCTTCACATACGCCAGCCCGTCGAACAGCGAGCGCAGGAAGGCGGGCACGTCGTCGCGGGGAACGTCGGGACACTCGACGCCCTCGACGTCGATCAGCGCGTCGTCCTCCGGAAAGAGCCGCACCCGCACCCGGGGCAGGCCGCCGAACTCGACATGGGCCTCGTGCGGGAGGGCGCCGTCGGGGTCGGTGGTCACGCCGACGCCGGCCGCGGTGCGGCGCGAGGTCTGGTCGGCGCCGATGTCGTGGACGACCTCGATCTCGCGTCCGTACCGGTCGGCGAGGGCACGGAGGGCGGTGACGGCGGCCTCGGTGGTGGGCAGATGCTCCATGCCGTCGATCATGACCTACCCGCGGCCGTCGCCGAAGCGCAGATACCGGCTGGGAACGGCGTCGGTCAGCCACACGCCGTTGGCGCTGACGCGGAAGACATGGCCGTCGCGGTGCATGGCGCCCGCGTCGACCGACAGCACCACCGGCCGTCCCCGGCGGGCGCCGACACGGGTGGCGGTCTCGCGGTCGGCGGAGAGATGCACGGCGTGCCGGTTCATGGGTCGCAGGCCCTCGGCTCGGATCGCGTCCAGGTTCCGGGCGACGGTGCCGTGATACAGCCAGGCCGGCGGGACGGCGGGCGGCAGCTGGAGGTCCACCGGGATGGTGTGGCCCTGGCTGGCGCGGATCCGGGTGCCCTCGACGGCGAAGCGCCGCTTGTCGTTGGCGGCGACGACATGGTCCAGCTCCTCCCGGGTGAACGGGAAGCCGTGGTCCGCCGCCGCGGCGATCAGCGCGTCGATCTCGACCCAGCCGGCCGCGTCGGGGGCCAGCCCGATCCGCTCGGGCTGGTGGCGCAGATGCTTCGCGAGGTACTTCGACACCCGCACGGTGCGTCTCTCGTCCATCTGTTCAGACTGCCGGGAGAGACGCGCATCACGCGATCGATTTACATCCGAAGGTTTGATCCACAGACAAGTGAGGTTATCCACAGCGGAACGAGGGGTTCTGTGGACAACCACCGATGACACGGCTCGCCTCACACCGGCGGCTTCACCCGCGCGATCCTCCGCGCCACCCCCGGCAGCCACCGCGCCACCACGTACGCCGTCCGCGCCTCCGGAGTGACCGGCACGACCGCCTCGTCGCGCACCACCGCCCGCAGCACCGCGGCGGCGACCTTCTCCGGCGGGTAGTTGCGCAGCCCGTACAGCCGCGCCGCCTTCCGCCGCCTGCGCCGCTCCTCCTCCGCGTCCGTGCCCGCGAAGCGCGCGGTGGAGGTGATGCCCGTGGTCACGAACCCCGGGCACACCGCCGTCACGCCGATGTCCCGCTCCGCCAGCTCGGCCCGCAGGGACTCGCTCAGCATCAGCACCGCCGCCTTGGACGCCCCGTAGGCGGGAAGCGCCCGCGAGGGCTGGAAGGCGGCCGCGGACGCCACGTTGACGATGTGGCCGCCCTGTCCGCGCTCGGCCATGCGCCTCCCGAAGTGCAGACAGCCGTGGATCACGCCCCACAGGTTGACGTCGAGGACCCGCTTCCACTCCTCCGTCGTGGTGTCGAGGAAGGCGCCGCCCAGGCCGACGCCCGCGTTGTTCACCAGCACGTCCACCACCCCGTGCGCCGCGGTGACCCGCTCGGCGAGCTTCTCCACGGCCCGCGCGTCGGCCACGTCCGCCGTCTCCGCCCAGGCGTCCGCGGCGCCCCGCGCCCAGGCCTCCCCCGCGGTGCGATGCGCCGCGCCGGTGTCCCGGTCGACCGCCACCACCCGCGCGCCCGCCTCGGCGAACGCCAGCGCCGTGGCCCGTCCGATACCGCTGCCCGCGCCCGTCACCAGCACCAGCCGCCCGCCGAACCGGTCGGCGTACCGACGCCCCGTCCGCCGCTCGGGCCGCCCGCCCTTCCGGGGCCGTCCGCCCTCCACAGGTTTCGCGCCGCCCTCCACAGGCCCCGCGCCCTCCACAGACCGCCCGCCCTCCACCGACGTCACGAAGTCGGTGATCCAGGTGGCCAGCTGGTCGGGCCGGCTGCGCGGCACCCAGTGGCCGGAGGACAGGGTGCGCCGGGTCAGCCGGGGCGCCCACCGCTCCAGGCCGTCGTGGAGCCGCGGCGACAGGTACCGGTCGCGCAGCGGCGTGACGAGCTGCACGGGCGCGTGCGCGTAGGCGTCCGGGCGCGGGGCGCGCAGCCGGGAGCGCACATTGTCCCGGTAGAGCCAGGCGCCGTGTGCGGCGTCCGACGGCAGGGACGCCGTCGGATAGCCGTCCCGGGGCACCCGCTCCATCCGCTCCAGCAGCCGCGGCCAGCGCCGCCCGAGCGGCCCGCGCCAGGCCAGCTCGGGCAGCACGGGCGTGTGCAGCGCGTACACGTACCAGGCGCGTGCGCCCTGACCCAGCAGATGCCCCGCCCGGCGTGGGGTCGGGCGGGACATCCGGCTCTTGATCCAGTGCCCGAAGTGGTCCAGCGAAGGGCCGGAGACCGAAGTGAAGGACGCGATCCGCTCCCGCGCACGCGGCGCCGTCACGAACTCCCACCCCTGCACCGAGCCCCAGTCGTGCCCCACCAGATGCACCGGACGGTCCGGGCTGACCGCGTCCGCCACGGCCAGGAAGTCGTCCGTCAGCTTCTCCAGCGTGAACCCGCCGCGCAGCGGACGCGGCGCCGTGGACCTGCCGTGTCCCCGGACGTCGTAGGCCACCACGTGGAACCGCTCGGCGAGCCGCGGCGCGACCCGTGACCAGACCTCCTTGCTGTCCGGATAGCCGTGCAGCAGGACGACCGCCGGGCGCTCCGGGTCGCCGAGCTCGGCCACGCACAGCTCGACCCCGCCCGTCCGTACCCATCGTTCCCGTGCACCCTCGAGTCCCGTCACAGCGGCGAATCTCGCAGCTGTGAGACAACTCGTCAACAGGGCGCCCTGAGCTGTGGACAACTCTCAGGCAGGACGTCCCCTACGGGCGCGTACGACTCCAGGGGGACACCAAGACGGCCCCGCGGTCTGACGACCGCAGTGGTACGGGTCACTACGGTCATGGACGTGACTGTGATCGCGACCGAAAGCCTGAGCAAGCGGTTCCCCCGGGTGACCGCGCTTGACCGGCTCTCCGTGGACGTCGGACCCGGTGTGACCGGGCTCGTCGGAGCCAACGGGGCCGGCAAGTCCACGTTGATCAAGATCCTGCTGGGTCTGTCCCCCGCCACGGAGGGCCGCGCCGAAGTGCTCGGACTCGACGTCGCCACCGACGGCGCCGCCATCCGGGAACGGGTGGGCTACATGCCCGAGCACGACTGCCTGCCCCCGGACGTCTCGGCCACCGAGTTCGTCGTCCACATGGCGCGCATGTCCGGCCTGCCGGCCACCGCGGCCCGCGAGCGCACCGCGGACACCCTGCGCCACGTCGGCCTGTACGAGGAGCGCTACCGGCCCATCGGCGGCTACTCCACCGGCATGAAGCAGCGGGTGAAGCTCGCGCAGGCGCTCGTGCACGACCCGCAGCTGGTGTTCCTGGACGAGCCCACCAACGGCCTCGACCCGGTCGGCCGCGACGAGATGCTCGGCCTGATCCGCCGCATCCACACCGACTTCGGCATCTCGGTCCTGGTCACCTCCCACCTGCTGGGCGAGCTGGAACGCACCTGCGACCACGTGGTCGTCGTGGACGGCGGCAAGCTGCTGCGCTCCTCCTCCACCCGGGACTTCACGCAGACCACCACCACCCTCGCGATCGAGGTCACCGACACCGACGAGCACCCCGACGGCACCCGCGCGGTGCGCGACGCGCTCCACGCGCGCGGGGTGACCGTCCAGGACGCCGGCGGACTGCCGGGCGCCGGGCACATCCTGCAGCTCACCGCGCAGGGCGAGGACACCTACGACCTGGTCCGCGACGTGATCGCCGACCTCGGGCTCGGTCTGGTGCGCATGGAACAGCGGCGGCACCAGATCGCCGAGGTCTTCAAGGACGACGCGGACGGCGACGCGCAGCGGAAGGAGGCGGTCGGTCATGGCAACTGAGCAGTCCACGCGGACACCGGCCACCGGATCGGGTGACACCCGTATCCACAACATCGGCTACCGCTCCTACGACGGCCCCCGCCTCGGCCGCTCCTACGCCAGGCTCTCGCTGTACTCGCAGTCCCTGCGCGGCGCCTACGGCCTCGGCCGCTCGGCGAAGTCCAAGGTGCTGCCGATGCTGCTGTTCGTGGTGATGTGCGTGCCCGCCGCCATCATGGTGGCCGTCGCCGTCGCCACCAAGGCGAAGGACCTGCCCGTCGACTACACGCGCTACGCGATCATCATGCAGGCCGTCATCAGCCTGTACGTCGCCTCGCAGGCGCCCCAGTCGGTCTCCCGCGACCTGCGCTTCAAGACCGTGCCGCTGTACTTCTCGCGGCCCATCGAGACCGCCGACTACGTCCGCGCCAAGTTCGCCGCGCTGACGTCGGCCCTGTTCATCCTCACCGCGGCGCCCCTGCTGGTGCTGTACGTCGGCGCCCTGCTGGCCAAGCTCGACTTCACCGACCAGACCAAGGGATTCGCACAGGGACTCGTCTCCGTGGCACTGCTCTCGCTGCTCTTCGCCGGCATCGGCCTGGTCATCGCCGCCGTCACCCCGCGCCGGGGCTTCGGCATCGCGGCCGTCATCGCCGTCCTGACCATCTCCTACGGCGCGGTCTCCACCCTCCAGGCGATCGCGGAGACCCAGGGCGACGGCGACGGCATCGCCCTGATCGGCCTGTTCTCGCCGATCACCCTCATCGACGGCGTGCAGTCCGCCTTCCTGGGCGCGACCTCCGCCTTCCCCGGCGGGGTGGGCCCGAGCAACGCCGAGGGCGTCGTCTACGTCCTGTTCACCCTCGGCCTGATCGCCGCCAGCTACGGCCTCCTGATGCGCCGCTACAAGAAGGTGGGCCTGTGACCACGCTCAGCATCGACCACGTCTCCCGCTGGTTCGGCAACGTGGTCGCCGTCAACGACGTCACCATGACCATCGGCCCCGGCGTCACCGGCCTGCTCGGCCCCAACGGCGCCGGCAAGTCCACCCTCATCAACATGATGGGCGGCTTCCTCGCCCCCTCCACCGGCACCGTCACCCTCGACGGACAGCAGGTGTGGCGCAACGAGGCCGTCTACCGGCACATCGGCATCGTCCCCGAACGCGAGGCGATGTACGACTTCCTGACCGGGCGTGAGTTCGTCCTCGCCAACGCCGAGCTGCACGGACTGGGCGCCAAGGCCGCCCAGAAGGCGCTCGCCACGGTGGAGATGGAGTACGCGCAGGACCGGAAGATCGTCACCTACTCCAAGGGCATGCGGCAGCGCGTGAAGATGGCGTCCGCGCTGGTCCACGACCCGTCGCTGCTGCTGCTGGACGAGCCGTTCAACGGCATGGACCCGCGCCAGCGCATGCAGCTGATGGACCTGCTGCGACGCATGGGCGACGAGGGCCGCACGGTGCTGTTCTCCTCGCACATCCTGGAGGAGGTCGAGCAGCTCGCCTGGCACATCGAGGTCGTGGTCGCCGGCCGCCACGCGGCCAGCGGCGACTTCCGCCGGATCCGCCGTCTGATGACGGACCGCCCGCACCGCTACCTGGTGCGCTCCAGCGACGACCGCGCCCTCGCGGCCGCGCTGATCGCCGACCCGTCCACGTCCGGCATCGAGGTCGACCACGCCGAGGGCGCCCTGCGCATCCAGGCCGTCGACTTCGGCCGCTTCACCGCGCTGCTGCCGAAGGTCGCGAGGGAGCACGGCATCCGCCTGCTCACGGTCTCGCCGTCCGACGAGTCCCTCGAGTCCGTGTTCTCGTACCTGGTCGCGGCGTAGGAGGCCCTGATGTACGACCCCACCGTCGCCCGGCTCACCTACCGGGCCCTGCTCGGCCGTCGCCGGGCCCTCATCCTGGGCGCCCTGCCCCTGCTGCTCATCGTGATCTCCCTGGCGGTGCGCGCCCTTGCCGGCGCCGACGACCAGACCGCCGCCGACGTCCTCGGCGGTCTCGGGCTCGCCACGATGGTGCCGATCATCGGCGTCATCGCGGGCACGGGCGCGATCGGCCCGGAGATCGACGACGGCTCCGTGGTGTACCTGCTGTCCAAGCCGATCAAGCGGCCCACGATCATCTACACCAAGCTGATCGTGGCCGTCGCCGTCACCATGGTGTTCTCCGCGGTGCCGACGCTGATCGCCGGTTTCCTCCTCAACGGCAACGGCCAGCAGGTCGCGGTCGCCTACACGGTGGCGGCCCTGGTCGCCTCCATCGCCTACGCGGCGCTGTTCCTGCTACTCGGCACGGTCTCGCGGCATGCGGTGGTCTTCGGCCTGGTGTACGCGCTCATCTGGGAGGCGCTGTTCGGCTCCCTGGTGCCCGGCGCGCGCACGCTGAGCGTCCAGCAGTGGTCCCTCGCCGTGGCGGAGAAGGTGGCCGGCGGCGAGCTGGTCACCTCGGACGTCGGCCTGACCACGGCGACGATCGCGCTGGTCGCCGTCACGGTGCTGGCCACCTGGTACGCCGGCCAGAAGCTGCGCACGCTGACGCTCGCCGGCGAGGAGTGAGGAGCACACCCCCCGACGTGCGTGAGGGCGGTGCTACCGGTGTCGGCGGTACCGCCCTTCGTCGTGCCCCACAGCGTTTATTCGGTGGCGCCGGACGTGCTCGGACGGGCACAGTGAGGTGTCCGCATCGCCGGGAACGTCCGGCGACCGTGAGCCGGGAGAGGAGGGGAACCATGCCCATGCACGGCAGTATGTTCCGCTCCCGTCGGGGCGGCCCGAGGCGGACTCCGGAGTAATCCCTACTGCTCCGTCGAGTCCCCCCGAGGACCTGCCCGGGGCGGCCGCTTCGAGCGCGCGCACCTGCGGCGCGCGGGCCGCCCACCCGGAGGATTGGCCGAGTGGTAAGGCACCGGCTTGGGCTCAAGCCGTGGTCGGGTGAGAGCCCGCGCACGTTCGATCCGTGCATCCTCCGCCGAACGCCTGTGTCCGTGGGACGTCGGGTGTCAGCCCAGCAGGCGTTCCAGCACCACCGCGATGCCGTCGTCCTCGTTGGACGCCGTCACCGCGTCGGCGACCGCCCGCAGGTCGCGGTGGGCGTTGGCCATGGCGACGCCGTGGCCGGACCAGGCGAACATCGGGATGTCGTTGGGCATGTCGCCGAAGGCGATCGTCTCCGCCGCCTTCACGCCGAGTCGGCGCGCGGCGAGGGACAGCCCCGTCGCCTTGGACAGCCCCAGCGGCAGCAGCTCCACGATGCCCTCGCCCGCCATGACGACGGTGACGAAACCGCCCGCGGTGCGCTCGGCCGCCGCGGCCAGCTCGTCCGAGGTCAGCTCCGGATGCTGGATGTACAGCTTGTTCAACGGGGCCGCCCACAGGTCGGACGCGTCGGTGAACGGCGTCGCCGGCAGCCGGCCGATGACGTCGTAGCCCGGCCCGACCAGCACCTCGCCGTCCAGGCCGTCCCGGCTCGCCGCCAGGTGCAGCGGGCCGACCTCCGCCTCGATCTTGGCGAGCGCCACCCCGGCGAGCTGCCGGTCCAGCGTCACGGAGGTCAGCAGCCGGCCCGCGCCGGCGTCGTACACCTGGGCGCCCTGGCCGCAGACGGCGAGGCCCTGGTAGCCGAGGTCCTCGAGTATCGGGCGGGTCCAGGGCACCGCGCGGCCGGTGACGACGATGTGCGCGGCACCCGCCGCGGCGGCCGCGGTGAGCGCCTCGCGGGTACGCCCGGACACCGAGCCGTCCTCGCGCAGCAGCGTGCCGTCGAGGTCGGTGGCGACGAGCCGGTACGGGAAGGGGGACGACGCGCCGCTCACTTGGCGACCGGTTCCAGGATCTCCCGGCCGCCCAGGTAGGGACGCAGGACCTCGGGCACGCGGACCGAGCCGTCGGGCTGCTGGTGGTTCTCCAGGATCGCCACGATGGTCCGCGGCACGGCGCACAGTGTGCCGTTCAGCGTGGCCAGCGGGCGCACCTTCTTGTCCTCACGCACCCGGATCTGGAGGCGGCGCGACTGGAACTCGGTGCAGTCCGAGGTCGAGGTCAGCTCGCGGTACTTGCCCTGGGTCGGGATCCACGCCTCGCAGTCGTACTTACGGGCGGCCGAGGAGCCCAGGTCGCCCGAGGCGACGTCGATGACGCGGAACGGCAGCTCGAGCGAGGTCAGCCACTGCTTCTCCCACTCCAGCAGCCGCTTGTGCTCCTCCTGCGAGTCCTCCGGGGCGACGTAGGAGAACATCTCCACCTTGTCGAACTGGTGGACGCGGAAGATGCCCCGGGTGTCCTTGCCGTGCGAGCCGGCCTCGCGGCGGAAGCAGGGCGAGAAGCCCGCGTAGCGCAGCGGCAGCTTGTCGGCCTCCAGGATCTCGTCCATGTGGTAGGCGGCCAGGGCCACCTCGGACGTGCCGACCAGGTACAGGTCGTCCTTGTCCAGGTGGTAGACGTCCTGCGCGGCCTGGCCGAGGAAGCCGGTGCCCGCCATCGACTGGGGACGCACCAGCGCCGGGGTCAGCATCGGCGTGAAGCCGGCAGCCGTGGCCTGCGCCATCGCGGCGTTCACCAGGGCCAGCTCGAGCAGCGCGCCGACACCGGTGAGGAAGTAGAAGCGGCTGCCGGAGACCTTGGCGCCGCGCTCGACGTCGATCGCGCCGAGGAGCTGGCCGAGCTCCAGGTGGTCCTTGGGCTCGAAGCCCTCGGCGGCGAAGTCGCGGATGGAGCCGTGCGTCTCCAGCGTGACGAAGTCCTCCTCGCCGCCGACGGGCACGTCGGGGTGGACGAGGTTGCTCAGCTTGAGCAGGAGCTCCTGGGTCTCGGTGTCGGCGGCGTCGCGCTCGGCGTCGGCGGCCTTGACGTCGGCCTTGAGCTGCTCTGCCTTCTTGAGCAGCTCGGCCTTGTCGTCACCGGTGGCCCTGCCGATGAGCTTGCCGAGCGACTTCTGCTCGGCGCGCAGCTCGTCGAAGCGGACGCCGGACGACCTGCGCCGTTCGTCGGCAGACAGGAGGGCGTCGACGAGCGCGACGTCCTCTCCACGGGCGCGCTGCGAAGCGCGCACACGGTCGGGGTCCTCACGGAGCAGGCGAAGGTCAATCACGCGGTCAAGGCTACCGGTGCGGGACCAGGGCTCACGACCCACTATTGCGGTGCCCGGATGCGTGTCCCTTACCAGGTGAATTGCCTGGTGTGTTCTTGGTGATCGTTTCGCGGTGGCGGCAGGATCGCGACAAGGCGGCGGCACGGTCGCGGCCGGGTCAATAAGCAGGGCGCCGCCGCTGGAAAGGGTCGCTCGCGCGGCCCGTCGTTGACCGGAAACCCTTGCACGGAACGGGACTTGAGAGCTCGCTGTCCACAGCTGTCCACACCGCGCGAAAAGTTATCCACAGGCTGTGGGGAAGATCTGTGGACGTCGGAATTGATCACTCCGAAAGGCGCGACTGGAGGCGATGATTCCCCGCACAAACTCCCTCTACCGCCACTTTTGAGTGGAAAGGCCTCCCTCCAAAGGGTTGATCGCCGAAAAAGAGTGGACGAAGGGCGAGCTACCGCGGAATGAACGTGATCATGGCCTGTGGGGGGATTTGTCGATGGAAGGGCGACTCGGTGTCGACTTGTCCCCAGGTCGAGAAGCTGACCTGTGGATAACTTCTGTGGACAACGACAATCGGCAGGTAGGACCGGTTTCCGCCGCCCCCGTCCCCGGCACCGTCCACCCCGGAGTGTCCTTCAGAACCGGCCGTCCTGGCAGCGCGCCACCCAGTCCGCCGCTCCCACGAACTCCTCGTCCGACGTCCCCGGGAACGGCGGCCGCACGTCGCCCGGCTGCACGTCCGCCCTCGGGTACGAACCGAGGTAGCGCACCTGGAGACAGATGCGCTTCAGGCCCATCAGGGCCTCCGCCATCCTGCGGTCCGAGATGTGCCCCTCGGCGTCGATGCAGAAGCAGTAGTTGCCGATGCCGGCGCCGGTCGGTCGGGACTGGAGCAGCATCAGGTTGATGCCCCGGGTGGCGAACTCCCCCAGCAGGTCGCGCAGACCGCCCGGGTGGTCGTCGCGCTGCCACAGCACCACCGAGGTCTTGTCCGCCCCGGTCGGCGCCGCAGGACGCGCGGGCCGACCCACCAGCACGAACCGGGTCTGGGCGTTCTCCGCGTCGTGGATGCCCGTCTCCAGCGCCTCCAGCCCGTACCGGGCCGCCGCGAACTCACCGGCGAATGCGGCGTCGTACCGGCCCTCCTGGACCAGCCGCGCGCCGTCCGCGTTCGAGGCGGCCGACTCCCAGAGCGCGTCGGGCAGATGGGTGCGCAGCCAGTTGCGCACCTGCGGCTGGGCGGCCGGGTGGGCGGTCACCGTCTTGATGTCCGACAGCTTGGTGCCCGGGCGGACCAGAAGCGCGAAGGTGATCGACAGCAGCACCTCGCGGTAGATCATCAGCGGGGTGCCCGCGACCAGCTCGTCGAGGGTGGTGGTGATCCCGCCCTCCACCGAGTTCTCGATGGGGACGAAAGCGGCCTCGGCCTCGCCGGCGCGTACCGCGTCGAGCGCGGACTGCACGGACACGTACGGGATCAGCTCACGCGTGGCCGACTCGGGAAGCGTGCGCAGAGCGACTTCGGTGAAGGTGCCCTCAGGGCCGAGATACGCATAGCTCGCTGGCATGACCTCACCCTAATGGGCCCACGCCCGACGGCCCCTCCCAAGACTGCTCGCGAGGGTGACTCCCGGCGGTTGTCACCCCTCCAGCAGCGCCTGGCCCACATACTCGCCCGCCGCCGCCCCGCCCGGAACCGCGAACAGCCCGCTCGCCTCGTGGCGGACGAACGGCGTCAGGGCGTCGCCCCGGTCGAGCTTGCGCTGCACCGGCACGAAGCCCCGCAGCGGGTCGGCCTGCCAGCAGATGAACAGCAGCCCGGCGTCCGGTGTCCCGTCGGCGTCGATGCCGTCGTGGTACGAGAACGGCCGGCGCAGCATCGCCGCCCCGCCGTTCTGGTCGGGCCGGGTGATCCGCGCGTGCGCGTTGATGGGGACCACCAGATTGCCCCGGGCGTCGGTCTTCTCCAGGTCCATCTCGGTCGTCTCGTCACCGCCGGAGAGCGGGGCGCCGTCCTTCTTGCGCCGCCCGATGACACCCTCCTGCTCGGTGTGCGACAGCTTCTCCCAGTCGTCCAGCAGCATGCGGATACGGCGGACGACCACGTAGGAGCCGTTCGCCATCCAGGCAGGCTCGCCCTGCTCCGGCACGAAGATCCGCTCGTCGAAGTCGGGCTCGTCGGGCTTCGGATTGCGGGTGCCGTCGACCTGGCCCATCAGATTGCGGGTGGTCATCGGGCGCGCGGTGGCGCCCGGCGAGCGGTTGAAGCCGTTCATCTGCCAGCGCACCCGTGCCGCCGCACCCGCGTCCTTCTGCACCGCGCGTAGGGCATGGAACGCCACGAGGGCGTCGTCGGCGCCGATCTGCACCCACAGATCTCCCTCGCTGCGGGCCCGGTCGAGGCGGTCGGAGGAGAAGGCGGGCAGCGGGTCCAGGGAGGACGGGCGCTGCTTCTCCAGCCCGGTGCGCGCGAAGAAGCTGTGCCCGAAGCCGAAGGTGAGGGTCAGCGAGGAGGGCCCGGCGTCGCGGGCCACATCGCTGTCGCCCTGGGCGTCGAACTCCCCGGCCATCAGCCGCCGGGCCGTGTCGGACCAGCGGCGCAGCAGTGCGGCCGCCTCCTTGCGTCCGGCGCCGGGAGCCAGGTCGAAGGCGAGGAGATGGCCGCACGACTGGAGCGGGTCGGTGATGCCCGGCTGATGTTTCACGTGAAACGGCACTTTTGTGGCACCGACCGACGTCAGCGGCGTCGCTCCCGAGGGCGCCGCCGCATACCCGACGGCACCGCCCGCCGCCCCGAGCACGAGCCCGGTGGCGCCGGCCGTGCCGAGCAGGCGCCGCCGGGAGATGCCCGGCCCGGAGGCGGGGGATTCCGACCGGGGCTCCTCCTCGGGGGTGCGGGTCTGCGACAGGGAAGGGTCAGGCATGGTGGTTCAGCCGATCTGAGCGTTCTTGGAGACGGTCACCTGGTCGATGTCGGAGGTCCGCACGGTCACCTCGACCTTCCAGTCGCCCGCCATGGGGATCTGCACCGCGCTCGCCGACCAGTGTCCGGTGGTGACATGGTCGGGTGCGACGGGCAGCGGTCCGATGTCCTGAGCGGTGAGGGTGAGGGCGAGCTTCACCTCGGGCACGTCGACCGGTGTGCCGTCCGGTCCCTCGACGTAGACGTGCAGGGAGTTGTCGCCGACCCGGGCGGGGTCGAGGTCGATCGAGACGACTCCCTTGCCGTTCCGGCCGCCGGTGTCGAAGGGCATGGTCAGGCTCACCGCGCCACTGCCCTGCCCGGTCCCCTCGGCGGCCGGGGACGAGGTGTCGGCGGCCGCCTTCGCGTCCTGCTCGGTGCGGCCCGGCTCGGTCTGCGTCAGGACCGTGGTGACGGCCAGCAGGACGACGGCGACGCCCGCCTCGGCGAGCACCGAGCGGCGCAGTCCGAAGCGGTTCGGATCGGCGTCCCGCAGCCGCTTCTGCCGGGCGGCCTCGGTCGCGGCCCGCTGCCGGGCGAGCTGCGCGGCCCGCACGGCGTCGTGACCGGCCCCGGCCTTCGTCCCCTCGGGAGCTCCGGAAGCCTCGGCAGCTCCGGAAGCCTCGGAGGCGTCGGACGCCTCGGCCGGGGCGCTGCCCGCCGGCTGCTTCTCCTCCTCGGAAGCCTTGGCCGCCTCGGTCGCCTCGGCCTGCGCGCTGACGGCCGGCTGCTTCTCCTCCTCGGCCGCGGATATGCGCGCCTCGGCCAGCCGCTGCGTCCAGCGGCGCGACAGATACGCGACCGCGACCATCACGGCCACCAGCGCGATCTTGACGAGCAGCAGCTGCCCGTACCGGGTGTCGGTGAAGGCCGACCAGGAGCCGAGCTGCCGCCAGCTCTGGTAGACGCCGGTGACGGCCAGCGTCACCACGCTGCCGAAGGCGAGGCGCGAGAACCGCCGGACCGCGTCCCGTCCGACCGGCGTCTCGACGGGCCCGCGGTAGAGCGCGACGAGGAGGGCGGTGAGCCCGCCCAGCCAGGCGGCGACCGCCAGCAGGTGCACCACGTCGACCGGCATGGCCACACCCGGCTGAAGGCCCTGCGAGGCGTGCTCGGACATGGCCCAGCTCGCGGCCAGTCCGGCCGCCACGACCGTCCCGCCGAGGGCCAGCCCGAAGGTCAGGTCCCGCTTGTCCGGCTCCCCGCCGTCTCCCTCCGCTTCCCTTTCCCCTTCCGCCGGCTTCTTCGCCCCGTTCGCGTCGCCGTCGGCCCCGGCGGGCGCCGTCCGTGCGTACGCCCCGAACAGCACCGCGATGAACAGCGCCGCCGCCGCGAGCAGCAACAGCCGGGACACCAGGGCCGCACCCGTCTTGGTCTGGAGCACGTCCCCCAGCAGCTCCAGGTCGAAGATGTCGCCGACCTTGCCGGTGGTCGTGTAGGAGCCGCGCAGCAGCAGCAGGCCCAGGGTGGCCGCGGTGAGCGCGAGCCATCCGGAGACGACCAGACGCTGGACCGCCCGCACCCGGGCGCCCGGCGCCCAGCAGGCGAGCACGAAGGCCGCGCCGCCCGCCAGGACGACGAAGCCCGCGTAGGAGACGTAGCGGCCGAAGCCGTAGAGCCAGCCCACGAGGCCGTCGTCGGAGCCCTGCGCGGACACCGAGACGGTCGTCTCCGAGGGGGCGCCGATGGAGAAGGTGTAGGCGCCGGCCACCGGGTGGCTGTCGGCGGACACCACCTGGTAGGCCACCGTGTACGTGCCGTCGGGCAGCCCGCTCAGCAGCCGCACGCTGTACGTGGTGCCGCTGAGGTTGGCCGGGTCGCCCTTGTCCACCCGCTCACCCTTGGGGTCGAGCACCCGCACGGAGTCGTCGCCCACGGCGATCGGCTCCGAGAAGGTGAGGGAGATCTGCGCGGGCGCCGTGTCGACCACCGCCCCCTGCGCGGGGTCGCTGCCGGTCAGCGCGGCGTGCGCGGAGGCGGGAGCGGCCCCGGCGAGGAGCGCGCCGGCGACCGCCAGGATCAGCAGCACCAGGGTCCGCACGCGGGGGGCGATGGTCTGGGTCACGGGGGTGTCTCCCTCAGTGTCCGGTCGTCGGGCGGTAGGTGGCAGGCTTCACCGGAATTTCGACCGTGACGGGGTCGGAGTGGGCGAAGCGCAGCTCGACGGAGACCTTCTGACCCTGCTTCGGCTCGCGTTTCAGCCGCTCGAACATCAGATGGTTGCCGCCGCTTTCCAGCACGAGGCTGCCGTGGGCCGGGATGTCGAGGGACTCGACCTCCTGCATCGCCCCGTCGACGGTCTCGTGCACGGTGACCTGTCCGGCGACGTCGCTGCTGACCGAGGTCAGCCGGTCCGCGGCGTCACCGTCGTTGGTGATCGTGAGGAACCCCGCGGCCATGTCCGACACCGGCTGCGGCATGTACGCGGACCCGACCGACAGCCGGGCCGAGCCGTCGTCCGAGCCGCCGCACCCGGCCAGGGCCAGCGCGCCGGCCACGGCCAGGGCGGCGCCCGCACGGCGCCTCACGGGTTCTCCCCCTTGATGATCTTGGGCAGGTCCTGGGTGTAGTCCTCGACGGTGGCGTCCTCGCCGTAGAGGACGTAACCGCCGTCCGTCTTCGGGGAGAAGGCGATGACCTGGGTGCCGTGGTCGGAGACGGTCTTGCCGTTCTCGTCCTTGCGCGGCGGGTCGATGGAGATGCCGAGGGTGCGGGCGCCGGCCTGGATGGTGGCGAAGTCGCCGGTCAGGCCGACGACCTGGGAGTCGATGCCCTTGAGCCACGTGCCGAGCTCGGCGGGGGTGTCCCGCTCGGGGTCGGTGGTGACGAACACGATCCGCAGCTGGTCCTGCTGCTCCTTGGGCAGCTGCTTCTTGGCCACCGCGATGTTGTTCATCGTCAGCGGGCAGACGTCGGGGCAGTGCGTGTAACCGAAGTAGATCAGCGTGGGCCGGCCCGCAGTCTGCTCACGGAAGTCGTACGGCTTGCCCGCGGTGTCGGTGAGGACGAGGTCGGGCTTCTCGAAGGGCTTGTCGAGGACGGTGCCCGCCTGCTGGGCACCGGTCTCCTCGGAGACCACGGAGACGGGCGAGCCGCTGTCGCCGGAGTCCGTGCCGCAGGCGGTCAGGGTCAGCGGGACGACGGCGAGCAGAGCCGCCGCCGCGAGGGTCTTCTTGCGCATGGGTGGGTCCTGGAGGTGTGTGCGGCGCGCACCGGGAGGCCGCGAGGGCCGCGGCCGGCCCGGCGCGCGCCGCGGAGAAGGGGAGGCTCAGGCGGTGCGCCGGCGGCCGGCGAGCACGCCGTACGCGACGCCGGCGGCGCCGACCACGATGCCGACGACGCCCAGCACGCGGGCGGTGGTGTCGGTGCCACCGGAGTCGTCGTCGGACGCGGCGGTCGTCTCGGCCGAGGCCTTCTCCGCGTCGTCGGACGCCTTGTCGTCGGCGGCGGCGCCGTGCCCGTGGCCGTCCTCGGCGGGCGCGGTCAGGGCGAGCACCGGGGCCGGGTTCTCCGGTTCCTCCTGGCCTTCCTGCGGCACCTCGATCCAGCGGACGACCTCCTTGTTGGAGTACGTCTGGAGGGCCTTGAAGACGAGCTGGTCGGTGTCCTCGGGCAGCGTGCCGACGGACACGGGGAACTTCTGGAAGAAGCCGGGCTCGATCCCGTCGCCCTTCGCCGTCCAGGTGACCTTGGAGACGGCCTCGTCGATCTTCTTGCCGTGCACCTCGAGCGGCGTGGCCAGGCGGGTCTTGGTGATCTTGATGTCCCAGCCCTCGACCGGCTGCGGCTGCACGGACGACAGAGGGTGGTCCGACGGGAAGGTGACCTCGAGCTTGGTGGTCGAGGCGTTGTCCCGCTCGTTGGGGACCTTGAAGCCGACGACCGCGTAGCCGCCCTTCGCGGCCTCACCCTCGGGCTGCACGCTGACATGCGCGAAGCAGGGGGAGGACACGGCGAGGACGGCGACGCCGGCGACGGCGCCGGCGGCGGCGATACGGGAAGCCTTCATGGCAGAAGCACTCCGCTTCGTAGAGGTTTCACTGACGGTGAGGGATACGCGGCGCGAACGGCCGGTCGCTCCGTTCGGCGGGACGACGGCTGGGCGCACGCGGCGGAACCGGCGCACAGGCGTGCCGCACGGAGGCGTCCCTCACCGTGTCCGGAGACCCCGGAACGGCGGGCGCCCCGCGTCAGGCGGCGAGCGCGAGTGCGGAGGCGGCCGCCGGGGGACCCCGGCGGATCACCGTGTGGTGCAGCCCCGCGGAGCGCGACGGAATGGGCGCGAGCAGCGCGGTGCGCAGGGTGACCGGGGCTGCTTCGGGCGCGCCCGGGAGTCCCGCGCGCAGGGCCCGCACCAGGGCGAGCGCACCGCGCAGCGACCGCACGAGGGCGCCTTCGGCGACCCCCTGCGCGGACAGGTCGGCCAGGCGCAGCAGGGCCAGGTCGCCCCGGCGCAGCAGCCATCCCGCGGCGAGCGCGGCGAGGACGTGACCGAGCAGCATGGGCAGCGACGGCAGCAGCGACCCCGCCGCTCCCACGGTCACGGTGTCGGCCGCGTGTCCGCCGTGCGGTGCGATCCGGGCGTCGGCGAGGACCTGCTGGGCCTCGGCCGGGCTGATCGTGCCGGGCCCGCACAGCAGGCGGGCGGCCTGGGCGACCAGGGCGGCGTCGGAGGCGGCGCCCGTGGGCGCGCCGTGCTGCCCAAGCCCGAACAGCGTGTGCAGCGCGGTCTGACCGGCGGCCAGCAGGGCCGTGATCAGCGGCAGCGGGCGGGTGCGCCCGGCGAGCGGCACGGCGACCGCGACCGCCGCGAGGAAGCCCGCGCCCAGCGTCCACAGCGGGACGGCGTCGCAGGAGGCGAGCGAGTGGCCCGCCCCGGCCAGCACGACGCAGACCGCGGCGAACACCGCGGCCCGCAGGATCCGGAGTCCTCGTCCGGCGCGCGTCGTGCGCGGATCAGGGGCAGGCATGGCGGCCTCATCATCGCACCAGCGCCGGGGGCGCCGTACGCCAGGTCCGCAAGATGAGGTACGACCGTAAGATCACCTGTGCGGTGCGGTGTCCCACATACACCGATCGGCTGCCCCGTACACCCGCCATATGGGCGGTGTCACGTCAACTTCGCGCTTACCGGTGACCACTCAGGGCAATACGTAACGGTATGTCGAGCCGCAGCCAGGAGGCTGGAGCATGAGCATCTGGTGGTCACTCCATCTGCGGCGTGATGCCGCCAGCGTGCCGCTCGCCCGGCGCCTGCTGCTCGGCACCATGGAAACCGCGGGCGTCGACCCCGAGATCTCCTACGACCTGTCCGTCGCCCTCAGCGAGGCGTGCGCGAACGCCGTGGAGCACGGCGGCGGCGCCACGCGCGACCACACCTCCGAGGCGTTCCGGGTGACCGCCTACCTGGACGGCGAGAAGTGCCGCATCGAGGTCGCCGACGCCGGTCCCGGCTTTCCCGCCGCCGGGACCCGCCCCCGCCCGCAGCCCGTACCCGCCGAGGCGGAGCACGGACGGGGCCTGTCGCTCATCGAGCAGCTGGCCGACCATGTCCACATCGGCAACAAGCCGGGCCGGGGCGGCGCGGTGGTGAGCTTCGACAAGATCCTCAAGTGGCGCGAGGACGCCCCGCTGACGGCGGTGTGACGGCAGACGACGAGGGCCCCTCCCGGTGACCGGGAGGGGCCCTTGGCTGTGCCGGCTGTCCGGTGCGGGTCAGCCGTCGGTGTTCGCCCTGCGGCGGCGCCACCGGACGAGCCCGGCGCCGGCCGCCACGGCCGCGGCGGCGATGCCGGCGAGCAGGCCGACGGGTGTGTTGCTGCCGGTGTCCGCGAGATCGCCGTCAGGGTCCTTCGAGCCGGGTGCGGCGGTGGCCGGCGCGGACGTGCTGGGCGACGGCTCCGGGGCCGACGTGGACGGGGTCGGCGTCGGATCCGGCCGCTCCGTCCCGCTCGGGGTGGCAGTCGGCGTCGGGGTCGGCGTCGGTGTGGGCGTGCCGCCCTCGGAACGTCCGGCGCTGTTGCCGCCGAACATCAGGTAACCCTCCTTGTGCGGATCGTCGGCGAGGGTGTCCACCGCGAAGCCGACCGTGCGGGGCTTGTAGCGCTGCTCGGTGCGGAAGCGCAGTGCGCTCATGTTGCGCTTCGGCTGCTTGGAGAAGTCGACCCCGCCCACGGTGTAGACGTAGACGTCCTCGCCGTTGCTCCACTCGTACTTGAAGGTGCCCTCGGTGAACGCCTTGTAGTACCGGTCCCAGACCTGCTTGCCCGTCCAGTCCTGGTGAGGCGCGCGCAGCGGCCAGCGCGACACGTCGTTGCTGTTGATGATCGTGCGGTACTCGGCCGGCATGTCCGCGGCGTTCTGCCTGACCCACTCGGCCGCCACACGGGCGGTGTAGACGCGACGCAGATCCGCGTAGTAGTCGCCGTCGTTGACCTTCTTCTCGACCAGCGGGGTGATGTAGCGGTCGAGCACACGGTCGGACTGCTGCTTCTCCGCCTCCGACAGGTCGCAGCCCTCCCCGCCCGGCGGCTGCGTGGTGGTCTCCTGCGGCACCGTGGAGAGCTTCAGCGGCGTGTCGAGGATGTGGATACCGCCGTTCTCCTCGCGCACGACGGCGGTCTCCGGCTCGATCCAGTACCGGAAACCCGCCCAGCAGGGGAAGCCGTTGCGCTGGGGCAGCGCGCTCATGAAGTCCCGGCCCGCGTCGGTCTTGGGGTCCATGGCCTTGAAGATGTCGTGCTTCAGCTCGAGGTCGGCCTCCAGCAGCACCCGGCCGGCATCGGTGCTGCCGAACTTCGCGTCGATGATCCGGTCCGGCTCGTCCGGGTTCAGGTTGACCCAGAACGTCGACGGGTCGAGCGCCAGCCAGGTGAAGAACGCGTCGGAGATCAGGTTGCCCTTCTCCTGGCCGCCCCATCCGGCCGCGTACTCGTCCTCCACCGTCTTGGCGGAGAACGCGTAGTCCAGTCCCTTGCCGCCCTTGCCCTTGCCGATGTACCGCAGGTCGAGGGTGGTGAAGTCGATGCCGCCGAGACCGCGGTTCATCAGCGAGCGCTGCCCGGTCCGGCCGAGACGGTCGAGCTGCTCCTTGAGCGTCTGCGGGTTGGGCGGCGACTGGCGGATGACCTGGTTGCCCGAACCCCGGGAGCCGGTGGAGGTGCCGTTGCCGGGCGACATGGTCGTGCTGTTCGCGCGGTACGGGCCGTTCTCGGTGCCCTTCGGGGGCACGCCCCGGTGGTGGGACTGGTAGTCGTAGAACCGGACCCGGTCCCGTCCGGATGTGTCCTTGCCCGCCGTCTGCTTCAGCTCCGCCATGAACTTCTTGGCATCGCTCGTCTGCTTCTCGGCGAACACGTAGGTGTACTTGTACGAGCGCCAGCCGGGGTTCTTGGCCCAGGCACGGTCGGCGGGCTTCTCGCGGCCGTCGGGGGATCCGTTCGACTTGACCTCGACGATCTCCCGGGTGCGCTTGTTGTAGGCGTCGAGGCGCCGCAGATGGCGCTCGCCGGTGTCCGGGTCCGTGAAGTAGAACTCCTTTTCGCAGATCCAGTCCGGCCCCGTCAGGCCCATCTCCTTCACGACCTTGGCCATGAACGCCTTGCCACGCGCGTCGAAGCCCTGGTTGGGGATGTAGACCTTCGACAGGTAGTCGGAGAAGTTCTTCCAGCGCTTCTGCGCGTTGAAGCGGGCGTAGATGCGCCGGGGGTCGTCGTGACCGTACTGCTTGTAGTCGGTGCCCGCGGCGTCCAGGTCCGCCTGGGTGGGGTTGAGGCCGTCGAACCGGAGGCCGGGGTTGACGTAGTCGTAGGTGTCCCACCGGTCCACGGCACGGGAGGCGTCCCCCTGCGGCAGACGCCCGGTAGGAACGTCCTTGATCTTGTACATCTCGTCGCAGCGCTTGCCGGGCTTCGGGCGCGGCAGCGGTGCGGCCTCGGCGGTGTCGAGCGTGGGCAGGCCGATGACGGCCATGACGGTGGCGCAGGCGAGCGCGATCACGCCTCTGCTCGCCGTACGCCACGAGCGTGCGCGTATGCGTGGTTTCACGTGAAACATCCCCCGGGGACCCAGAGGTCCGTGCGTGCCCGCGCGACACCGGGCCCCCGTTGGTCGTTGGTGTCGCGCAAGACCCGCCACACTAGGGCCTGACTTCACTCACGCAACGGGGTTTCACCGGCACGCCATGTGTCAATTCCGTGCAGACGCGAGGGCGTTGTGATCGCATCCGGCTACTACGCTTGGCAGGCGTGAGCGAGGACATGCACGACGGGGAAGACGAGCACGCCGTCGCCGAGCGCATCGACACGGCGCACGGGGACAACCCGCGCCTCTCGGCGTGGCTGGCCGAGCAGCAGGGGCGCTTCGCCGAGTGGGCGCGGCGGTACGGCGGTGACTGGGACTTCTCCGAACGTTCCCTCGACCGGCTCGAAGGGCTCGTCCGTGAGCACTTCACCGGGGTGGACGACCTGCTCGCCCAGGAGCACACACCGCTGACCCAGGTCGCCTGCTGGTACCTCGGAGAGGTGCACAACCGGCACCGCGGCACCCAGTGGCGCATGGACCCCGACCCCGCCGACACCCACCCCTGGTCCCGGCGCCCGTACGTGATCGTCCCGTTCGAGCGGATCGACGACTACCGGGACGAGGAAGGCATCGACTACGACGCCCGCCCCCAGCACGCCCCGCTGTCCAGCCTCATGACCGTCCTGCGCAGCCCCGCCGACCGCACCGGGGACGCCGCAAGCACGCCGTCCCTGCGCGCCGAACTCGACGACTACGGTCCATCCGCGTGACGGGCGCACACGCACGACGGCCGGGCACGTTCCCGTGCCCGGCCGTCGTCACGCGACGAGGCGTCAGCCCTTCAGGCCCGCCATCCACGCCTCGACCTCGTCCGACCGCCGGGGCAGGGCGGACGACAGGTTCCGGTTGCCGTCCTCGGTGACCAGGATGTCGTCCTCGATGCGGACGCCGATGCCCCGGTACTCCTCGGGCACCGTCAGGTCGTCGGCCTGGAAGTACAGGCCCGGCTCCACGGTGAGGACCATGCCCGGCTCCAGCGTGCCGTCGACATACGTCTCGGTGCGCGCGACGGCGCAGTCATGGACGTCCATGCCGAGCATGTGACCGGTGCCGTGCAGCGTCCAGCGGCGCTGGAGGCCCAGCTCCAGCACCCGCTCCACCGGGCCCTCGACCAGGCCCCACTCGACGAGCCGCTCGGCCAGCACGCGCTGTGAGGCGTCGTGGAAGTCGCGGTACTTGGCGCCCGGCTTCACCGCCGCGATGCCCGCCTCCTGGGCGTCGTACACGGCGTCGTAGATCTTCTTCTGCAGCTCGCTGTAGCGGCCGTTGACGGGCAGCGTCCGCGTGACGTCGGCGGTGTAGTACGTGTGCGTCTCCACGCCGGCGTCGAGCAGCAGCAGGTCGCCGGAGCGGACCGGGCCGTCGTTGCGCACCCAGTGCAGGGTGCAGGCGTGCGGGCCGGCGGCGCAGATGGAGCCGTAGCCGACGTCGTTGCCCTCGACGCGGGCGCGCAGGAAGAACGTTCCCTCGATGTAGCGCTCGCTGGTCGCCTCGGCCTTGTCGAGGACCTTCACCACGTCCTCGAAGCCGCGCACCGTGGAGTCGACGGCCTTCTGCAGCTCGCCGATCTCGAACTCGTCCTTGACCAGCCGCATCTCGGACAGGAAGACGCGCAGTTCCTCGTCGCGCTCGGCGGTGACCTTGTCGGTCAGCGCCGCCTCGATCCCGGCGTCGTAACCGCGCACCACGCGGACCGGGCCGGTGGCCTCACGGAGCGCGCCGGCCAGCTCGCGGACGTCGGAGGCGGGAATGCCGTACCGCTTCTCCGCCTCGGTGAGGGAGTGGCGGCGGCCCACCCACAGCTCGCCCTGCCCGTCCAGCCAGAACTCGCCGTTCTCGCGGTTGGAGCGGGGCAGGAGGTAGATCGTCTCCCGGTGACCGTCGGCCGTCGGCTCCATGACGAGGACGCCGTCCTCCGTCTGGTTGCCGGTGAGGTAGGCGTACTCGACGGACGCGCGGAAGGGGTACTCCGTGTCGTTCGAGCGTGTCTTCAGGTTGCCCGCCGGGATCACCAGGCGCTCGCCGGGGAAACGGGCGGACAGCGCCGCACGGCGGGCCGCGGTCTCGGCGGCCTGCGCGATCGGCTCCAGGTCACGCAGCTCCGTGTCGGCCCAGCCGCTCTTCATGTTCTCGGCCAGCTCGTCGGACACGCCCGGGTACAGGCCGTTCTTCCGCTGCTTGACGGGCTCCTCGTCGGCAGTCTCCGGGGTCTCCGGCAGCTCCTCCGCCACGGTCATCCTCCTCGATACGGCACTGGACCCCCCCCATCGTACGGTCGGGCGGAAACGGACGAACTGGGGAAGCGCCTGTTACCGGGGGTGCACGCGGAGTGAGCGGCGCGCGGGCCGGGCGGGTCAGTCGAAGCGCGCCGCGAGCAGCACCACGTCCTCCGAGGTGTCCGCGTCCTGAGCGCCCTCGGGCAGCACCGCCCGCAGGACGTGGTCGGCGACGGCGCCCGGGTCGCGGCGCAGGGCCCGCGGCACCCCGGCCGCGGCGGCGTGCAGCCGGGCGAAGGCGCGGTCGGTCGGGTCGCCGGTGCGGTGCAGCAGACCGTCGGTGTAGAGCAGCACCGTGTCGCCCGCCTCCGCCTGCACCTCCACGCTCGGCGCCTCCCAGCAGGCGAGCATGCCGAGCGGGGCCGAGACGGAGGTCTCCACGAACTCGGTGCGGCGCTCCCCGAGCAGCAGCGGCGGGCTGTGCCCGGCGCCGGCCAGCGTGATCCGGCGCACCGCGGGCTCGCAGTAGCCGAACAGTGCGGTGGCCGACCGGGCCGGCTCGGTCAGCCGCAGCAGCAGCTCCAGGTCGGACAGGACGGCGACCGGGTCCTCGCCCTCCATCACGGCGTACGCCCGCAGCGACGCCCGCAGCCGCCCCATCGCGGCGACCGCGCTGGGGCCCGAGCCGGTGACGGAGCCGACGGCCAGACCGAGCGCGGCGTCCGGCAGCGGCAGCGCGTCGTACCAGTCGCCGCCGCCGCTCGGGCAGGTGTGGTGACGGGCGGCGAGCTGCACGCCGGCCACCCGCGGCAGGCGGGAGGGCAGCAGCTCCTCGGTCATCGTGGCCATCGACGCGCGCGTGTGCTCCAGTTCGAGGAGCCGGGCGAGGTGCTCCGCGGCGTGCCGGACGTACAGGCCGACGAGGTGGCGCTGCCGCTCGGCGGGTTCCGCGGGCTCGTCGTAGAGCCAGACGACCGCGCCGAGGCGGCCGGCGGAGTCGGTGGCGAGGGAGAGGGCGTAGCTCGCGGCGTAGCCGAGGCGGGCGGCGACCTCGCGGTGCCGGGGGTCGAGGCCCTGCTCGGCGAACAGGTCGGGTTCGGCGACGCCGTCGTCCCCGCCGGGCAGCCCGTCGAGGATCCGGCCGTGCGGCAGGGCGCTGCGCGGCACCGTCTCGATGTGGCCGAGGTCCGCGCGGCCCAGTCCGTAGCCGACGGTGGTGGACGGCCCGCGGCCGTCGGCGGGTTCCAGGGCGACGAGTCCGCGCCGGGCGCCCACCAGGGCGGCGCCCGCGCGCAGCAGTTCCTCCAGCGCGGCGTCGAGCGTGCCGGCGCGGACCAGGCGCTCGGTCAGTTCGTGGAGGGTCGTGAGGTCCGAGACCCAGCCGGCGAGGCGGTCCTGGAGCAGTGCGCCCGGGGCGTGGTGGGGGTGCGGCGCGGCGGACGGGGCGGTGCCCGCGGCAGGCGCGACAGTGTGTGCGGGGGCGGGGACCGTTGAATCGATTCCGGCCACTTTCGGAGGGTGCGGGGCGTTCATGGCGTCCGGCTTTCCGACCGGTACGTACTGCTCGAAAGCATCGCAAACCCCCATGTCGTTCTGCGTCGCCGGCAGTGTCTCCACATGTACACGTACTCGTAAGGAGATGTCCAGCATTGTCCTGCTGGGATTCCTGGTGTCCGTGTGACCGAGGGGAACTCCCGGCGGACCTCTTGCCGGAATTCGAAGTTGGCTTGAAACTGCCTCAGGGGGAGGCCTATTGCGGTCGACTGGCCTTGCTCGACGGAGCGTCACAGCGGTCGTGATGGGTACGTACTCGGAGAAGGCCAGGGGCGGTTGGGAACCGCCCGGGAACCTGGCGACGGACCCGGGCGTCTTAACCACCGACGACCGTGCCCCATCCTCCCGTGGCGGAGGCGGAGAGAACCACGCGCGACGGTAAACGCCAGACTTCGCCACCCCACGCCGCACCCGTACTTCTGATAAACGCTGTATGGGTGGAGCGGCCGCGGAGGCAGCCCATGCCCGGCCCATAGGGGTTCCCCCTGCCCGGCACGGGGGTGTGATGCGCCAACAGGTACGCACAGTGAAGTGATCGACACATGACGTGAGTGGTCCACGGTGTTGCCAGGCGTGCAACGGAAAGGAACGAGCGCTCATGCGCGAGATCCTCGGAAGGCGACGCAGGCTCCTGTCCCGGCGCGGTGACGAAGGGCCCGATCTGATCGGTGCGGCCCTGACCTTCGCCGCGGAATGGCAGTGGCCCGTCCTCCCCGGCGTGGCGGCCGACCCGCAGGACGGGTCCCGCTGCGCCTGCCCCGACCCGGAGTGCACGGTGCCGGGCGCCCACCCGTTCGACCCCGGTCTCCTCGCCGCCACCACCGACGCGCGGATGGTGCGCTGGTGGTGGACCAACCGGCCGACGGCGCCCGTCGTGCTCGCCACCGGCGGCAAGGCCCCGTGCGCGGTGTCCCTGCCCGCCCTGCCGGCCGCCCGCGCGCTCGACGCGCTGGACCGCCGCGGGATGCGGCTCGGCCCGGTCGTCGCCTCGCCGACCCGCTGGGCGATCCTCGTCAAGCCCTACTCCCTGGAGCAGCTGGGCGAGCTGCTGTACGCCCAGGACTTCGTCCCCGGCTCGCTCCGCTTCCACGGCGAGGGCGGCTACCTTGCCCTGCCCCCGTCCGTCACCGTGCAGGGCGAGGTCCGCTGGGAGCGGGCGCCGCTGCCCGGCTCGGCGTCGCCCTGGGTGCCCGACGTCGAAGCCGTGGTGGACGCGGTGGTCGACGCCCTCACCCGTACGGGTGTGAGCGCGCCCGAGATGTAGGCGGCGCCGTCGCGCGCCGCGCCCGGCACCCGGTGCCGGGCCGCTATCTTCCCGGGGCATGCCGCGTCATGCCGGGGGCCGTGCCAGGACGTCCCGCAGAGCCCGAGCGACCGCCCTCGCGGGCGTCGCGGCGGCCTGCGTGATCGCGCTGCCGCTGGCGGCGGCCTGCGCGGGCCGGGACGACGGCCGGCGCCACACCCCGTCCGGGCCGGACGATCTTCGTCCGGTTCTCGCCCCCGAGAGACGCGCCTCGCCGTCTCCGTGGGACGGGGATGCCCCGGCCGGGGACGGCTCCCTGGACGGCACCGCCCCGGCGCGGACGCCCGAGGCGGACCAGGCGCCGCCCGGCGCGCATCTGTCGACCGCCCTGCGCTGCGGCCCGTCCCTGTCCTCGCCGGACGGCGTCGAGGCGCAGACGTGCGTGGCGGTGCAGGGGAAGGACGTGTGGGCGCGGACGTACTACCGCAACACCACCGGCGCACCCCTGGCCGCGGCCCTGTCCCTGCTCGGCCCGGACGGGCACAGCGTGCGGAGCCGGTGCGTGGCAGGGAGCGGCGACGACCCGTCCCTGTGCGAGACGCCACGCGTACGCCTCGACGGCGAGCCCGTGCGGTACACGGCGATGGCGGAGTTCGCCGCCCACGCGGGCGGTGCGGGGGACGGGGGGCTGCTGCTGCGGGCAGGGAGCAATGCCCTGCCGGGGAAGGGCAACTCCCCGTCGGGAGAGGGGAACTCCCCATTGAGGGAGGAACGGTGAGGCCGGGCGGGCCCTTTGCCGACGCCTTGGGGGGCGCGGTGCGGGCGGGCCGGAACGGGGCCGGGGCCGGAGGCCGCGGCGGGGCGAGGCCGCAGGGGCGAGGCTGAAGGCCGGAGTGCCCGGCGCCGGCGGGCCGTACGGAGATCGCCCGGCGGGCATGTGAAGACCCGGTTGCTGGCGACGGGGGATGCACCAGCAACCGGGCTATTGGAACGGTAACAAGAGATCGGCGGTAAGCAAATTCGATCTCGGCGTTTCCGGTCACCGACTGGCTTGTCCGAAGGGGGAGTTGCGCGCGGGCAGGACGGCGCGTCCCGGGCGGTCCGGCCGCCCGGGACACCCGCGCGGAGCCGGGTGCGCGGCCCCTCAGCTCAGCGTGACCTGGCGGTTCGTCAGACCGCCGCGCGCCCGGCGCTCGTCCGCGGTGAGCGGGGCGTCGGCCGCCAGGGCGCCGGCGAGCCGCTCGGCGAACTCGGCGGCCGGCTTCTCCACGTCCTCCGCGCGCACCTCGCTCGGCAGGTCCCAGACCGGCACGGTCAGCCCGTGAGCGCGGAAGGAGCCGACCAGACGGGTGCCGTCGCCGAGGGAGGAGCCGCCCGCCGCGTGGAGCCGCGCGAGAGCGTCCAGAAGCTGCTCCTCGGGGTGCGGCATGACCCACCGCAGGTGGTTCTTCTCGGGCGTCTCGCACCAGTACGCGGAATCCACGCCCGTCAGCTTCACGGTCGGGATGGCCGCCGCGTTGGCCCGCTCCAGGGAGGCGGTGACGTCCGGGGTGGCGTTCTCCGGGTCCGGCACCCAGAACTCGAACCCGTCGTGCACGACCGGCTCGAAAGGACCCTTCGGGTCGAGCAGGTCCTGGAGCCGGGGGCCGTCGGCGGGCGCGCGACGCGCCTGCACCGGCGTGCCCGGCTCGGCCGTCAGCGCGCGCTGGAGCGTGTCGGCGAGGTCGCGGCTGATGTCCCCGGAGGGCGTGTCGTTCTGCAGGCCGAGCAGCACCGAGCCGTCGTCGCGGCGCAGCGCCGGCCAGGCCATCGGGAGCACCGTGGCCAGGGTGACGGAGGGGACGCCCTCGGGCAGGCCGTCCTTCAGGGTCAGCTCGACGGTCGCGGCGGGCACCAGCTCGCGCAGCGCCACCCAGTCGCACTCGCCCGGAAGGCCCTCGAACGGGCGGTGCACCAGCTCGGTCACCGCCTGCGCGGCGGCACGTCCGTGGCACGCCTTGTAGCGGCGGCCGCTGCCGCAGGGGCAGGGCTCGCGGGCGCCGACGACCGGGATCTGCCCGTCCGTGAGCTGCGGGCGCCTGGCCTTCGTCTGGGGTCGCTTCTTGGCCATCGTGGGTGTCTCCCGGTTACGGCTCGTCTCGTACGGGCGCGAGCCTAGCCGCTCGCGCCGCGGCCGACGGGATCCTGTGGACGACGGGGCGGTCGGTGGACGAGCGGGGGCACGTTTGTGCGGGTCCTTCCGGCACGGCGGGACCCGGTACCGGCCCCCTTCGCGAGCCGCGCCCGGTGCCGGCCCTCTTCGCCGGAGCCGGACCCGGTGCCCGCCCCTTTCGCCAAGGGGGACGGCCCTTCGCCGGAACCGGACGCGGGCCCTTCACCAGAACCGGCCCGAAAGCCGGCCGGAATCCGTCCGGGCGGCCGCCGCGCCGTCAGTCCAGGTCGTCGAAGACGTCCGCGAAGTCCAGGCCCGCCAGGTGCGCGACCGGAGGGGCGGTCACCCGCGCCGCGAAGTCCTCGCGGCGGTGGCAGCTGCCGGCGTCCGGGTCGTGCACGTCCTCGTGGACGACGACCCACACCGTGACCTCGCCGGGCACCTCGTCGCGTACCCCCCAGTCGTCGGAGAGCGCGGAGATGATGTTGAGCCCGCGGCCGCCGTGCGCCGTGACCGACGGGGTCGCGGGCGCCGGGCGGGTCGGGCCGCCCCCGTCGGTGACCTCGACGACGAGCCGGCCGCGCGGGTCCACCCGCCAGGCCGCACGCACGTCCCCGTCCCCGGCCAGGCCGTCACCCAAGGGCCGCCCGTGTTTGCACGCGTTGCTCAACAGCTCGGAAAGGATCAGTACGGCGTCGTCGACGACCGGTTCCGGAACGCCTCCGTCGCGCAGCTGCGCGCGCATCCGGCGCCTCGCCTTCCCCACGCCCGCAGGGCCATGGGGCACGGCCATGCACGACGACGTGGGCACCTCCTGTGCCACCACCAACGCCACCCCCGAGACCTCCTTCGCCCCACGCCACGGTGTGGATGCCCCATCGGCCTGAGCCGGAAACCGGCCGATCCACGCGCGGTGACGCACTCGGATCGATCGAACACGTACCGAACGCGCCGGAGCACTCCCCGTAGTTGCATGGCTGGATTTCGTCGATGTGGCCGAGATATGAGGATGTGGGCGCCGGTTCCCGTGGGTCAAGAGGCGGGAGACAACAACTGGGACACACGGGACGGATGTGACGACTGTCCGCCCGGATCAGCGCCCGAGGCGGTCCAGCACCGCGCGCGGGCGGTTGGTGATGATGGCGTCCACGCCGAGGCTCACGCACAGGTCCACGTCCGCCGGCTCGTTGACCGTCCAGACGTGCACCTGGTGGCCGGAGCGCTTCAGGCGCTCGACGGCGGCGGGGTGGCTGCGCAGGATGCGGATCGACGGGCCCGCGATGTCCACGCCCTCGGGCAGTCGGCCGTCGCGCAGCCGCGGTGTGACGAACTGCATGAGGTAGACCGTCGGCAGCGTCGGGGAGGCCGCCCGCACCCGGTGCAGGGAACGCGCGGAGAAGCTCATGACGCGCACCGGTGAGTCCTCGCGGGAGGCGGGCGCGTCCAGACCGAACCGCTTGAGCAGGACCAGCAGCCGTTCCTCGACCTGCCCCGCCCAGCGCGTGGGGTGCTTGGTCTCGATCGCCAGCTCCACCCGCCGCCCGGCGTCGGCGACGAGCTCCAGCAGCCGCTCCAGGGTGAGCACGGAGGTGGCCTCGCGGTCCTCCGGGCGGTGCTCCCAGTCGGGCTCCTCGACGCGGGGCCCGCCGGCCGCGTCCCGGGTCTTCCAGGAGCCGAAGTCGAGCGTGGCGAGGTCGGACAGCTCGAGCGCCGAGACCGCGCCGCGTCCGTTGGACGTACGGTTGACGCGACGGTCGTGCACACAGACGAGGTGTCCGTCGGCGGTGAGGCGTACGTCGCACTCGAGTGCGTCCGCGCCGTCCTCGATCGCCTTGCGGTACGCGGCCAGGGTGTGCTCGGGGGCGTCCTCGGAGGCCCCGCGGTGCGCGACGACTCGGGTCAGGTGCTGCCGTGCGTGGGTCACCGCGTCATGGTGCCACCGCTCACCGGCGGACGGGCGGCCGGTGTGGCGTGATCGGTACGGCAGTCCGGTCGGAGCCATCGAGTGGCGCACCTTACATGAGTAATGCCCTATATAAAGAATGACCCCGGACCCACAGGAACGGCTTACGGTGCCCTGACGGCGTGTGGGAAAAGCTGACGTCATACAAAGAGACGTGCACAGCTCCATCTGCGTCGCGCCGGACGTCAGGCGCGCGTGACGTGCGGGCCCGAGTGCGACGAGACCGAGAAGCCGTGGATCGAGGAGAGAAGCTGTGAGCACCGAGAACGAGGGCACCGCGGTACCCCCGGCCCCGTCGGCGCCGCCGCCCCCGGCGGACGCTCCCGCTGCTTCCGCACCCCAGGGCGCGCACCCGGGGGCGGCGGCGCCGACG
>MUNG01000199.1:515-25923 GCA_002154585.1 Streptomyces pseudogriseolus | reverse complement strand
CACGGGCACCCCGGCCGGGGTCGGCCCCCTGCACGTCGGCGACGAGGTCGCCGTCACCATCGAAGGCATCGGCACTCTCACCAACAAGGTTGTCAAGCGTGGCTAGCGCATCCGGCTCCTCCGTACGCGTCCGTTTCTGCCCCTCGCCCACCGGTAACCCCCATGTGGGCCTGGTCCGCACCGCCCTGTTCAACTGGGCGTTCGCCAAGCACCACGGCGGCACCCTGGTCTTCCGCATCGAGGACACCGACGCGGCCCGTGACTCCGAGGAGTCGTACGGCCAGCTGCTCGACTCCATGCGCTGGCTGGGCTTCGACTGGGACGAGGGCCCCGAGGTGGGCGGCCCGCACGCGCCGTACCGCCAGTCGCAGCGCATGGACATCTACCGGGACGTCGCGCGGAAGCTGCTCGACGCCGGCCACGCCTACCACTGCTACTGCTCCCAGGAGGAGCTGGACACCCGCCGCGAGGCCGCCCGCGCCGCCGGCAAGCCGTCCGGCTACGACGGCCACTGCCGCGAGCTCACGCCCGCGCAGGTCGAGGAGTACCAGGCCCAGGGCCGCGAGCCGATCGTCCGCTTCCGCATGCCCGACGAGCCGGTCACCTTCACCGACCTGGTCCGCGGCGAGATCACCTACCTGCCGGAGAACGTGCCGGACTACGGCATCGTGCGCGCCAACGGCGCCCCGCTGTACACGCTGGTCAACCCGGTCGACGACGCCCTGATGGAGATCACCCACGTCCTGCGCGGCGAGGACCTGCTCTCCTCCACCCCGCGCCAGATCGCGCTGTACAAGGCGCTGATCGAGCTGGGCGTCGCCAAGGAGATCCCCGCCTTCGGCCACCTGCCGTACGTGATGGGCGAGGGCAACAAGAAGCTCTCCAAGCGCGACCCGCAGTCCTCGCTCAACCTCTACCGCGAGCGCGGCTTCCTGCCCGAGGGCCTGCTCAACTACCTGTCGCTGCTCGGCTGGTCGCTCTCCGCCGACCAGGACGTGTTCTCGGTCGACGAGATGGTCGCCGCCTTCGACGTCGCCGACGTCAACCCCAACCCGGCGCGCTTCGACCTCAAGAAGTGCGAGGCGATCAACGCCGACCACATCCGCATGCTCGACGTGAAGGAGTTCGCGGAGCGCTGCCGCCCCTGGCTCCAGGCCCCCCACGCCCCCTGGGCCCCGGAGGCGTTCGACGAGACCAAGTGGCAGGCCGTCGCCCCGCACGCGCAGACCCGCCTCAAGGTGCTCTCCGAGATCACCGACAACGTCGACTTCCTGTTCCTGCCGGAGCCGGTCTTCGACGAGGCGTCCTGGAACAAGGCGATGAAGGAGGGCTCCGACGCCCTGCTGCGCACCGCCCGGGAGAACCTGGAGGCCGCCGACTGGACCTCCGCCGAGTCGCTGAAGGAGGCCGTCCTGGCCGCCGGCGAGGCCCACGGCCTCAAGCTCGGCAAGGCTCAGGCCCCGGTCCGCGTCGCCGTCACCGGCCGCACCGTCGGACTGCCCCTCTTCGAGTCCCTCGAGGTGCTGGGCAAGGAGAAGACCCTGGCCCGCGTCGACGCGGCCCTGGCGAAGCTCGCCGGCTGACCTCACCCGCCGTGCAGGGGCGGCTGCCGGACGTGTCCGGGGGCCGCCCCTCGGTGTTCCCCGGTGCGTCCGGGCCCGCCCCGGTACCGTCGGTGGCATGGACATCCGCGCCGTGGTCTGGGACGTCGACGACACGCTGTTCGACTACACCTCCGCCGACCGGGAGGGCATGCGCGCCCACCTCGTCGCCGAGGGACTGCTCGCGGGGTACGGCTCCGTCGAGGAGGGGCTGGCGCGCTGGCGGGAGATCACCGACCAGCAGTGGGCGCGGTTCGCCGCGGGCGAGGTGGACTTCGAGACCCAGCGCCGCGACCGCACCCGGGTGTTCCTGGGCCGTGAGCTGACCGACGCGGAGGCGGACGACTGGTTCGACCGCTACCTGGTCCACTACGAGTCCGCCTGGAGCCTGTTCCCGGACGTGCTGCCCGTCCTCGACGCCCTCGCCGCGAGCCACCGGCACGCCGTGCTGTCCAACTCCAGCCTGCACGTGCAGGACCGCAAGCTGCGGGTGCTGGGCGTGCACGACCGGTTCGAGGCGATCCTGTGCGCCGCCGAGCTGGGCGTGTCCAAGCCGGAGCCGGGCGCCTTCCTGGCCGCCTGCGAGGCCCTCGCGCTGCCCCCGGAGCAGGTCGCGTACGTCGGGGACCACCCGGAGATCGACGGCCGGGGTGCCGCCGAGGCCGGGCTGCTCTCGGTGTGGATCGACCGCGCCGGCGCCCACGCGGCCCTCGACCCGCCGTCCGGTCCGCGCCGCATCGCGTCCCTCGCCGAACTGCCCGCCCTGCTGCGTGGCGATACTCGTTTTGGAGCGTCGTCGTCCTTCAGGTAATGTTCTTCCTGCGCCGCGGGGAGCGGGCCGGAAGGCCGGAGTCCCGAAGCGCAGAACTAGAACAAGATCCCCTCCGGGGCTTGCGTTCCAGTGGCCTATGGTGTAATTGGCAGCACGACTGATTCTGGTTCAGTTAGTCTTGGTTCGAGTCCAGGTAGGCCAGCTCGCAGAGCTCATCTGCACCGCGGATCTCATCCGCAAAGCCCCCGTTGTGTAGCGGCCTAGCACGCTGCCCTCTCAAGGCAGTAGCGCCGGTTCGAATCCGGTCGGGGGTACAGATCCTTCCCGCGAGGACAGCAAGGGTAGCTCCCACTGTTCTTGATGCAGGATCGCTAGGGCCCCCGTTGTGTAGCGGCCTAGCACGCCGCCCTCTCAAGGCGGTAGCGCCGGTTCGAATCCGGTCGGGGGTACTGACTGGTCTAAACCATCATTGGTCTATGGTGTAATTGGCAGCACGACTGATTCTGGTTCAGTTAGTCTTGGTTCGAGTCCAGGTAGACCAGCAGGATCTGCGGAAACGCATGATCCACGCCCCCGTTGTGTAGCGGCCTAGCACGCCGCCCTCTCAAGGCGGTAGCGCCGGTTCGAATCCGGTCGGGGGTACAGAGGCGGAAGCCCTCCACTTCGGTGGGGGGCTTCCGGCGTTCCGGGATGTGTGCCCGGAAGGCGTGAGGCCGGGAACCGGGGAACGGACCCGCCGCGGCGTTGAGGCGGGCCCGTTCCCGCGAGGCGGGTTCGGGGACGAAGGGGCGTTCAGGAGCGCCTGAGCGCCTCGGACAGGCGGGCGGCGGCGTCGATCACGGCCTGGGCGTGCATCCGGCCCGGGTGGCGCGTCAGCCGCTCGATGGGGCCGGACACCGAGACGGCGGCCACCACACGGTTCGACGGGCCGCGCACCGGCGCCGAGACGGACGCCACACCCGGCTCGCGCTCGCCGATCGACTGGGCCCAGCCACGGCGCCGTACGCCGGAGAGGGCCGTCGCCGTGAAGCGGGCGCCCTGGAGGCCGCGGTGCAGCCGCTCGGGCTCCTCCCAGGCCATGAGGATCTGCGCCGAGGAGCCGGCCTTCATGGTGAGCGTGGAACCCACCGGCACCGTGTCCCGCAGTCCGGACAGGCGCTCCGCCGCGGCGACGCAGATGCGCATGTCGCCCTGGCGGCGGTAGAGCTGGGCGCTCTCGCCCGTCACGTCGCGCAGGTGGGTCAGCACCGGGCCCGCCGTGGCGAGCAGCCGGTCCTCGCCCGCCGCCGCGGCCAGTTCCGCCAGGCGCGGGCCGAGGATGAACCGCCCCTGCATGTCACGCGCCACCATGCGGTGGTGCTCCAGCGCCACCGCGAGGCGGTGGGCCGTGGGTCGTGCCAGTCCGGTGGCACCGACCAACCCCGCGAGGGTGGCCGGGCCGGACTCCAGGGCGCTCAGGACGAGTGCTGCCTTGTCCAGAACGCCGACGCCGCTACTGTTGTCCATGCAACGATACTTGCGTCTCACTCTGTGAAACGCAAGTTCAATTTTCCGTGGAACCCGCCACTCTTGAAGAACGAAGCAACGCGGCCCGTGGACCACCGGGCCTGACGGCGGACGCCCGGTGTCAGGGGCGCGGGCGCCGTCCCACAGATCTCTAGTTGGGCCGGAGCGCACTGTGCCGGCCGGAGGGAAAGCGATGGGTAGGACACTCGCGGAGAAGGTCTGGGACGACCACGTCGTCCGGCGCGCCGAGGGCGAGCCCGACCTCCTCTTCATCGATCTGCACCTGCTGCACGAGGTGACCAGCCCCCAGGCCTTCGACGGCCTCCGCAAGAACGGCCGCCAGGTGCGCCGTCTCGACCTCACCATCGCGACCGAGGACCACAACACCCCCACCCTCGACATCGACAAGCCCATCGCCGACCCGGTCTCCCGGGTCCAGCTGGAGACGCTGCGCAAGAACTGCGCCGAGTTCGGCGTCCGGCTGCACCCGCTGGGCGACGTCGAGCAGGGCGTCGTGCACGTCGTCGGCCCGCAGCTGGGCCTGACCCAGCCCGGCATGACGGTGGTGTGCGGCGACTCGCACACCTCCACCCACGGCGCCTTCGGCGGACTGGCCTTCGGCATCGGCACCTCCCAGGTCGAGCACGTACTGGCGACCCAGACGCTGCCGATGGCCCGCCCCAAGACCATGGCGATCACGGTCGACGGCGAGCTGCCCGAGGGCGTCACCGCCAAGGACCTGATCCTGGCGATCATCGCGAAGATCGGCACGGGCGGCGGCCAGGGCTACGTCCTGGAGTACCGCGGCGAGGCCATCGAGAAGCTCTCGATGGAGGCCCGGATGACCATCTGCAACATGTCGATCGAGGCCGGCGCCCGTGCGGGCATGATCGCCCCCGACGAGACGACCTTCGCCTACCTCGAGGGCCGTCCGCACGCCCCCGAGGGCGAGGACTGGGACGCGGCCGTCGCCTACTGGAAGACGCTCAGGTCCGACGACGACGCCGAGTTCGACGCCGAGGTCGTCATCGACGCCGCCGAGCTGTCGCCGTTCGTCACCTGGGGCACCAACCCGGGCCAGGGCGCGCCGCTTTCCGCGTCGGTCCCCGACCCCGCCTCGTACGAGGACGCCTCGGAGCGGCTCGCCGCCGAAAAGGCCCTGGAGTACATGGGGTTGAGGGCCGGGCAGCCGCTGCGCTCCATCGGTGTGGACACCGTCTTCGTAGGTTCCTGCACCAACGGCCGCATCGAGGATCTGCGCGCCGCCGCGGACGTCATCAAGGGCCGCAAAGTCGCCGACGGCGTACGGATGCTGGTCGTCCCCGGCTCCGCGCGGGTGGGTCTCCAGGCCGTCTCCGAGGGTCTGGATGTGGTCTTCAAGGAGGCCGGCGCCGAGTGGCGGCACGCGGGCTGCTCCATGTGCCTGGGCATGAACCCCGACCAGCTCGCCCCCGGTGAGCGCTCCGCCTCGACCTCCAACCGCAACTTCGAGGGCCGGCAGGGCAAGGGCGGCCGCACCCACCTGGTGTCCCCGCAGGTCGCCGCGGCCACCGCGGTCCTCGGTCACCTGGCCTCCCCGGCCGACCTCGCCGCCGCCGACCGCACGCCCGCTGGAGTCTGATCAGTCATGGAAGCATTCACCACCCACACCGGCCGGGCCGTCCCGCTGCGCCGCAGCAACGTCGACACCGACCAGATCATCCCCGCCCACTGGCTCAAGAAGGTGACGCGGGACGGGTTCGAGGACGGGCTGTTCGAGGCCTGGCGCAAGGACCCCGAGTTCGTGCTCAACCGGCCCGAGCGCCAGGGCGCCACGGTGCTGGTGGCCGGCCCCGACTTCGGCACCGGCTCCTCCCGTGAGCACGCCGTCTGGGCGCTGCAGAACTACGGCTTCAAGGCCGTGATCTCCTCCCGCTTCGCCGACATCTTCCGCGGCAACTCGCTGAAGAACGGCCTGCTGACGGTCGTCCTCGACCAGCGGACCGTCGACGCCCTGTGGGAGCTCACCGAGGCCGACCCCACGACCGAGATCACCGTCGACCTCGAGGCTCGCGAGGTGCGCGCCGAGGGCGTCAACGCCCCCTTCGAGCTGGACGAGAACTCCCGCTGGCGGCTGCTGAACGGCCTCGACGACATCTCCATCACGCTCCAGAACGAGGCCGACATCGCCGCGTACGAGGCGAAGCGCCCGTCGTTCAAGCCGCGGACGCTCACGGCCTGACCTCCGCGCCCGGCCGAAGTCCTCGGCACAGGTCGACTTTCGGCCACCGCGTCACCCCGCCCGTACCCCCGATCGGACCGATCGGGGGTACGGGCGTCTTCGTACCCGTCCGGCTCCGCGTGCCGTCTTGAGGGCCGCCAACTTGCCACGTTAAGACGGTGGTTGCTGGGGTACACGTGTCACGTGGCCGTGGATCCCGGGTGTGTGCGGACGACCGTCCGGCGCGGCAGTTGCCCCCTGCGCAGGCGACAACTCGCCCCAGATGGCACAATCTGTGCATGGAACACGACGGCCAACTCCAGCTCTGTACGGCGGTCGCGGTCCGGCTCAAGGAAGCGCACTCGAGGGTGCGCGCACTGCAAGTCCCGGAGGGCGTACGGATGGCGCTGACCCGGAAGCTGTTGGTCATTACGGCCGCGGCCAAGCACGATCTCGCCGGTGCGGCAAGGCGTCTGGAGCGGTTCCTGGCGGACCTCGACGAGGGACGGATCCCCGACGAGGAACGCTGAACCGGTCGGGACAACCGAGTTCGTTGCGGCACAAGGGTGATTAGCCCGTTTCGTGTTTGATTTGCGGTATATATCTGCCTAACGTGCGAAAAAGCTTGAACACATTCGTTCTGGCGATGTCTCCGAAGGGGAAGACGTGAACAAGGCGCAGCTCGTAGAAGCGATTGCCGACAAGGTGGGCGGCCGCCAGCAGGCCGCCGACGCCGTCGACCACGTACTGGACGCCATCGTCCGCGCGGTCGTCTCGGGGGAGCGGGTCTCGGTCACCGGCTTCGGTTCGTTCGAGAAGGTCGACCGCCCGGCCCGTTACGCCCGCAACCCCCAGACGGGCGAGCGGGTTCGGGTCAAGAAGACCTCCGTCCCGCGTTTCCGCGCGGGCCAGGGCTTCAAGGACCTGGTCAGCGGCTCGAAGAAGCTGCCGCGCGGCGGCGAGGTCGCCGTGAAGAAGGCGCCCAAGGGCAGCCTCACCGGCGGCGCTTCGGCGACGGTGAAGAAGGCCGCGGCGAAGAAGACCACGGCCAAGAAGGCCGCCACCGCCAAGAAGACGGCCGCGAAGAAGACCACGGCCAAGAAGGCCACCGCCAAGACGACGGCGAGCAAGACCACGGCGAAGAAGGCCCCCGCCAAGTCGGCCGCCGCGGCCAAGAGCACCGCCGTGAAGAAGACCGCGGCGAAGAAGGCTCCGGCGAAGAAGGCGACGGCCAAGAAGGCCCCCGCCAAGAAGTCGACCGCGCGCACGACCACCGCCAAGAAGACCACCGCCCGCAAGAAGTAGCGGACCCTTCGTCCCCACCCCCTTCGGGCAAGCGGTACTCACGTGTCGGGCCGGACTCCCCCGGGAGTCCGGCCCGCGGTGCGTCCGGACCCGTGCGGGCCCGCGCTCAGAGGGTCTGCAGCGTCACCAGCGTGATCCGCAGGGACGCGCCCTCGCCCTCCGTCTCCAGCCGCACCCGCTGCCCGGGACGCAGCAGCCGCAGCCCGCCCGCGTCGAACGCCGCGGCGTCGAAGGGAACCGGGGTGCCGTCGTCCAGCAGCACCTGACCGCTGCGGCTGTCGGGATCGTAGGTGTACGCGGTGGCCTGCATGAGCGGCAGCCTACTGCTGCCCGGCGGTCAGCCGCGCGGCGGCCGCGGCCGTGCGGGGACCCACCCCCAGGGCCAGCGCGGCTTGCAGATCCCCGCCGGTGTCCACGTCCTGCCGTACGGAGTCCACCGCGTCGAGCGTGAGCTCCACCGCGCCGGACGCCCGGTGCCGGGCGCGGGAATCCACGCCGAATTGCGGACGCAGTTCACGGCCGCGGCCCGCGGCGAGGAAAGTCGTGCCGCTCCCGGCGGAATCCGCGAGAAAGGACCGCGGGAATTCCGCCGCCGCCTCCAGGACCCGCGCCAGTTCCGCCGGGCGCAGCGCCGGCAGATCCGCGTTCAGCGCGGCCACCGGGGCGGCGCGGCGGGCGGCGCCCGATGCTGTCGCGGCATGGACGAGCGCGGCGTTGAGCCCGGCGCGCGGCAGGTCGGGGACGGTGCCGGCGCCCAGCGCCGCCAGCTCACGGGCGGCCAGCGCGTCGTTGGTGACGACCACCACATCCCGCACCGCCGGGCAGGCCAGCGCGGCCGCCACCGTGTCCTGCGCGAACGCCAGCGCCAGACCCGGCCGCAGACCGTCGTCCGCGGTGTCCGCCAGCCTGCTCTTGGCCTGCGACAGGGGCTTCAGGGGTACCACCAAGGTCCACTGCACGAGTGTTGCGTCCCTCTCTTGTCGCGACCATTGTCCCCCGGGGCGGCCGACGCCCGGGGGACCGGGCGTACGGTGTTCTCGACAGACCGGCGGCCCGGGGCGACACTTGTGCGGCCCGCCCGGCCTTGAGGGGGCCGGGACCTGGGCCTGTCGTCGTTAAGAGGAAGGTGTACTCGTGCCGCGCCGCAGAATCGGCTTCTGGTACCGCTTCGCCGCGGTGATCTGCAAACCGCCGCTGGTGGTACTGCTCAAGCGGGACTGGCGCGGAATGGAGAACATTCCGGCCGAGGGCGGATTCATCACCGCGGTGAACCACAATTCGCACATCGATCCTTTGGCCTACGCGCACTTCCAGTACAACACCGGCCGTGTTCCGCGATTCCTCGCGAAGGCCGGTCTTTTCAACAAGGGATTCGTCGGCGCCGCCATGCGCGGCACCGGGCAGATCCCCGTCTACCGCGAGAGCACCGACGCGCTGAGCGCCTTCCGCGCCGCGATCGACGCCGTCGAGCGCGGCGAGTGCGTCGCCTTCTATCCCGAGGGCACCCTCACCCGGGACCCGGACGGCTGGCCCATGACCGCCAAGACCGGCGCCGCGCGCGTCGCGCTCCAGACCAAGTGCCCGGTGATCCCGGTCGCCCAGTGGGGCGCCAACGAGCTGCTCCCGCCGTACGCGAGGAAGCCGCGGCTGTTCCCGCGCAAGACCAGCAGGGTGCTGGCCGGCCCGCCGGTCGACCTGTCGCGCTTCTACGACCGGGAGATGACGCCGGAGCTCCTCAAGGAGGCGACCGAGGCGATCATGGCCGCCGTGACCCGCCTGCTGGAGGACATCCGCGGCGAGAAGGCGCCCGAGACGCCCTACGACCCGCGCGCGGAGCGGCTGGAGCAGCGCCGCCGGACGCACGCGCAGCGACGGCAGGGCCGCACCGCCCGGGGAGACGGGACGCGGGGCGACCGGGCGGCCGTGCCGGAAGAGGGGCTGGGCACATGAGCACGCCGGTCAAGGCGGCCGTCTTCGGCACCGGATCGTGGGGGACGGCCTTCGGCATGGTCCTCGCCGACGCGGGCTGCGACGTCGTCCTGTGGGGGCGGCGCCCCGAACTCGCCGAGGCCGTCAACTCCACCCGCACCAACCCCGACTACCTGCCCGGGGTGGAACTCCCCGAGAACCTGCGGGCCACCTCGGACGCCGCCGAGGCCGCGCGCGGCGCCGACTTCACCGTCCTCGCGGTGCCGTCGCAGACGCTGCGCGGCAACCTCGCGCAGTGGCGGGACCTCCTCGCGCCGCACACGGTGCTGGTGTCCCTGATGAAGGGCGTCGAACTCGGCTCCGCGATGCGGATGAGCGAGGTCGTCGAGGACGTCGCCAAGGTCGGCCGGGAGCGGATCGCCGTGGTGACCGGCCCCAACCTGGCCCGTGAGATCGCCGCCCGGATGCCGGCCGCCGCCGTGGTCGCCTGCACCGACGAAGAGGTCGCCCGGCGGCTCCAGACCGCCTGCCACACCTCCTACTTCCGGCCGTACACCAACACCGACGTCATCGGCTGCGAGCTGGGCGGCGCGGTGAAGAACGTCATCGGTCTCGCCGTCGGCATCGCGGACGGCATGGGCCTCGGCGACAACACCAAGGGCTCGCTCATCACCCGCGGCCTCGCCGAGACCACCCGGCTCGGCGTCGCGCTCGGCGCCGACCCGCTGACCTTCTCCGGACTCGCGGGCCTGGGCGACCTGGTGGCCACCTGCTCCTCGCCGCTGTCCCGCAACCACACCTTCGGCACCAACCTCGGCAAGGGACTGACCCTCCAGGAGACCATCGCGGTCACCAAGCAGACCGCCGAGGGCGTCAAGTCCTGCGAGTCGGTGCTGGACCTGGCCCGCCGGCACGGCGTCGACATGCCGCTCACCGAGACGGTCGTCGGGATCGTGCACGAGGGCAAGCCCCCTCAGGTGGCTCTCAAGGAGCTGATGTCGCGCAGCGCGAAGCCCGAACGACGCTGAGCGACGGCCGGACGGCGGCCGGGCCGACGCCCCCTCCGTTCGGCCCACGCACGGCGTTGCGGGCGCTGTGACCCGGCTCCGGCAGCGGGTACGCTCGTCGCGATATGAGCACCGAGAACCTCCCCCAGAGCCCCGACTCGCCGACACGCAAGCCGCGTGTGGCCGTCGTGTTCGGCGGGCGCAGCTCCGAGCACGGGATCTCCGTGGTCACCGCCGGCGCCGTCCTCAAGGCCATCGACCGGACCAGGTACGACGTCCTGCCGATCGGCATCACCCAGGACGGCCGGTGGGCGCTCACCGCCGACGAACCGGAACGCATGGCGATCACCGAGCGCCGCACGCCCAGCGTCGACCAGCTGGCCGAGTCCGCGGAGGGCGCGGTGGTGCTCCCCGTCGACCCCGCGGACCGCGAAGTCGTCTACAGCGAGCCGGGATCGGTGCCCAAGGCACTCGGTGAGGTCGACGTGGTCTTCCCGGTGCTGCACGGCCCCTACGGGGAGGACGGCACCCTCCAGGGCCTGCTCGAACTCTCCGGCATCCCCTACGTGGGCTGCGGGGTGCTGTCCTCGGCCGTCGGCCAGGACAAGGAGTACATGAAGCGGGTGTTCACCTCCTTCGGGCTCAAGGTCGGCCCGTACCTGGTGATCCGGCCGCGCGAGTGGGAGCGGGACGAGACGGCGGCCCGTGGGCGGATCGTCGACTTCGCCGGCGAGCACGGCTGGCCGCTGTTCGTGAAGCCCGCCCGGGCCGGCTCGTCCATCGGCATCACCAAGGTCGACGACCTCTCCGGCCTGGACGACGCGATCGCCGAGGCGCAGCGCCACGACCCGAAGATCATCGTCGAGGCGGCGCTGCGCGGACGCGAGATCGAGTGCGGTGTGCTGGAGTTCGAGGACGGGCCGCGCGCCTCGCTGCCCGCCGAGATCCCGCCGCCGGACGCGCACGCGTATTACGACTTCGAGGCCAAGTACATCGACTCCACGCCCGGCGTCGTGCCGGCGCCGCTGACCGACGAGGAGACCGCCGAGGTGCGCCGGCTCGCGGTCGAGGCGTTCGACGCGGCCTCCTGCGAGGGCCTGGTCCGCGCGGACTTCTTCCTCACCGAGGACGGCGAGTTCGTGATCAACGAGATCAACACCCTGCCCGGCTTCACGCCCATCTCGATGTACCCGCAGATGTGGCAGGCGACCGGCGTGAGCTACCAGGAGCTCGTCGACCTGCTGATCCGGGCGGCGCTGCGCCGGTCCACCGGACTGCGCTGAGCAACCGGGCCGCGCTGAACGTCCGGGCCGCGCTGAGCAACCGGAGCAGCGCTGAGCGCGCCCCGCACGCGTGTCAGGAGGCGATCCCCTCGGGGACCGCCTCCTTCACGGCCGGGGCCAGATCGATCAGCACGCCCGTGCTGTCCCGCCCGTCGGTCACCTCGACCTCGACGTACGCCTCGCGGTTGGCGGTCGTGAAGCGCTGGACGCCGTCCTCCCGCCGCTCCATCAGCCAGTCGACGCCGTTGACGCCGCCGGGCACCGCGTCGGCGTCCTGGCCGTTGGCCACCTTCGGATCGGTCATCTTCGGCGGCCGCTCGACACCGCACCGCAGTATGATCGCCACGCCGCCCCAGCCCGCGGTCAGTTCGGACGCGGGTTCGGGGTCGTCGCGGCTCTCACCGTCCACCGTCGCCGGCAGGACCTTGTCCAGGTTCTGACACAGCCCGGTGACCTTCGTGTCCGGGCTGGGAACCGCCGCGGACACGCTGTCGTCTGCTGAGGAGCAGCCCGCGACGGTGATCAGCACCGCGAGTGCGGAGCAAACGGCGTGCCGGTGGCGGAAGGAGTTCACCGGCACAGGGTAGACGGGGGCTACAGATGCACCACCGGGCAGGTCAGGGTGCGGGTGATGCCGTCCACCTGCTGGACCTTGGCGACGACCATGCGTCCCAGGTCGTCGACGGTGTCGGCCTGGGCGCGCACGATGACGTCGTAGGGACCCGTCACGTCCTCGGCCTGGACGACTCCAGGGATCTTGCCGATCAGATCGGCGACGGTCGACGCCTTGCCGACCTCCGTCTGGATCAGGATGTACGCCTGTACCACGGAACCTCCAGGGCGGCCACGAGGATCATGTGGGGAAAAGGAACGCCACGGTATCGCGTCGCCGCTCGTCGCGGGGAGACCTGCGGGAACCGGGCTGTGCGCGCCGGGGTACAGGCACGGCAGAAGTTGACGGTCGGTTCGACCGTATCGAGGACCGGGACGACCCGCGACCGGGCACGGACAGGGATGGAAGGGGCGCAAGGGACATGAAGGGCACTGTTGGTGAGCTCGGGGAGTTCGGGCTCATCAGGGAGCTCACCTCCCGTCTCACCACCACCCCGGCGGTCCGGGTCGGCCCCGGCGACGACGCCGCCGTGGTCTCCGCGCCCGACCGGCGCGTCGTGGCCAGCACCGACGTCCTGGTGGAGGGGCGCCACTTCCGCCGCGACTGGTCCACGGCCTACGACGTCGGCCGCAAGGCCGCCGCCCAGAACCTCGCCGACATCGCCGCCATGGGCGCGGTGCCGACGGCCCTGCTGCTCGGCCTGGTCGTGCCCGCCGAACTGCCGGTGACCTGGCCCAGCGAACTCATGGACGGGCTGCGCGACGAGTGCCAGGTGGCCGGCGCGGCCGTCGTCGGCGGGGACGTCGTCCGCGGCGACACCATCACCGTGTCCATCACCGCGCTCGGCGACCTGCGCAACCAGGAGCCCGTCACGCGGGGCGGCGCGCAGCCCGGCGACATCGTCGCGGTGACCGGCTGGCTCGGCTGGTCCGCGGCCGGGCACGCGGTGCTCTCCCGCGGCTTCCGCTCCCCGCGCGCCTTCGTCGAGGCGCACCGGCGCCCTGAGCCGCCGTACCACGCGGGTCCGGCCGCCGCCGCACTGGGCGCGACCGCCATGTGCGACGTCAGCGACGGACTGATCGCCGACCTCGGGCACATCGCCGAGTCCAGCAAGGTCCGCATCGACGTCCGCTCCGGCGCGATCGACATCCCCTCGCAGATGAACGACATCGGGCAGGCCGTCGGCGTCGACCCCATGCAGTGGGTGCTGACCGGCGGCGAGGACCACGCGATCGTGGCGACCTTCCCGCCGGACGTGAAGCTGCCCGCACGCTGGAAGGTCATCGGGGAGGTGCTCAACCCGTCCGCGCTGCCACAGGTGACGGTGGACGGGGCGCCCTGGACCAGCCAGGGCGGCTGGGACCACTTCGGGGACATCGAGTCATGAGCGCGCCGCCCCGGGTGCTCACGGTGGCCGGCTCCGACTCCGGCGGGGGCGCGGGCATCCAGGCCGACCTGAAGACGATGCTGGCGCTCGGCGTGCACGGAATGAGCGTGCTGACCGCGGTGACCGCGCAGAACTCCCTCGGTGTGCAGGGCGCCTGGGAACTGCCGGTGGAGGCGGTACGCGCCCAGTACCGCAGCGTCGTCGACGACATCGGGGTGCAGGCGGTCAAGACCGGCATGCTGTCCTCGGCCGAACTCGTGGAGACGGTGGCCGACTTGCTCGCCTGCACGGACGCGCCGACGGTCGTCGACCCGGTGGGCGTCTCCAAGCACGGCGACCCGCTGCTGGCGGCGTCCGCGCTGGACTCCGTCCGCACGAAGCTGCTGCCGGTGGCCACCGTGGTCACGCCGAACCTGGACGAGGTCGCGCAGCTCACCGGCGTACGGGTGACCGCCGAGCGGGACATGCGGCGGGCCGCGGCGGCCGTGCTGGAGTTCGGGCCGCGCTGGGTGGTGATCAAGGGCGGGCATCTGACCGCCACCGGGTCGGAGGAGGCCGTCGACCTCCTCACGGACGGCACGGAGGAACACTGGCTGCGCGCCCCCCGCCACGACAACCGCCACACCCACGGCACCGGCTGCACCCTGGCCTCCGCCATCGCCTCACACCTCGCCCTGGGCCGCACGGTCCCGGAGGCGATGACGGCGGCGAAAACGTACGTCACCGGAGCACTGGCATCGGGCTTCGCCCTGGGCACCGGAATCGGCCCCGTGAACCACGCCTGGGCGCTGCGGCGCGGGGAGACGTAGAACGCCGGGCCGCCTGCGGGCATGCGTGCCGCTTGGGCCGGCACTTCGCCGCGTGTCCGAGCCGGGCTGACGCCCGCCGTCTTCGGGCATTCGTGCCGCCCAGGGCGGCACGGGTGGGCGCAGGCGGCACCTCGCCGCGCGGCCGAGCCCGGCAGACGCCCGGGTGCGCGCCGGGCGCGGACCGTGCTCAGGTCCGCCTCGGGCACCGGGCCGTCGTCCACCCGCGGCCGTCAGGCCCGCCGTGTGCCAGGCACAGGACCACTCGGCCCCTCCCCCCCGCCGGGAACAGCAAAAAGCCGGCCCACCCTGAGGTGGACCGGCCCGTTGCGGCGATACCGGCTGTGACCGCGCGCTCAGCGAATGCGTCAGCGCGAGACCTTGCCGGCCTTGATGCACGAGGTGCAGGCGTTCACGCGCTTCGGCGTCCCGCCGACCACGGTACGCACACGCTGGATGTTCGGGTTCCAGCGGCGGGACGTACGGCGGTGCGAGTGCGAGATGTTGTTGCCGAAGCCCGGCCCCTTGCCGCAGACGTCGCAGTTGGCAGCCACGGGTCACTCCAAAGACTTCAGATGCACTTACGGTTGATCCCGGCAGGCCGGGATCCAGATCCAGGACTCGAAGAGCCGGCGGATCTGAGTGGCGTTGCCAGGGGGAGACGCCCGATCGGATCGGGCAACCGGAGCAGCATACAACGGCTGCACCCGTAGGACGAAACTAGCATGCCAGCTCACGGGCCCGCCTGCGGCCCTCTTCCGGCGGGCGGGGGCCCACCGTCTACGCTGCGTGCCACGTCCAGCAGCTCGAGGAGGCGCAGGTGCCGCAGGTGCCGCAGACGTTCGATGCTCTCGCGGTGCGTGCCTGGTGCGGTCTCGCGCTCGACGCGCTCGGACGGGCCCGCGAGGAGATCGACGCGATCAACGTCTATCCCGTGGCGGACGGCGACACCGGCACCAACCTCTATCTGACGCTGGAGTCGGCGGCCACGGCCGTGGAGGCGGTGTTCGCGGGGCACGAGGCCGGCGGTGCACATCCCGGCCCCACCCTGGCCGACGCGGTACGCGCGATGGCGCACGGCGCGCTGATCGGCGCGCGCGGGAACTCCGGGACGATCCTCGCCCAGCTGCTGCGCGGCATGGCCCAGGTGCTGGCCGGCGACGACGCCCCCCCGCACGCCGACGGGCGCGGCCTCGGGCTCGCCCTGCGGCACGCGGCCGATTCCGCCCGGCAGGCGGTGGCGCACCCCGTCGAGGGCACGGTCCTCACCGTCGCCTCGGCCGCCGCCGACGCGGCCGGCGGCGTGGACGGCGACTGCGGCGCCGTGGCCCGCGCCGCCCATGAGGGTGCCCGCGCGGCGCTCGCCGAGACCCCGGACCGGCTGGAGGTCCTGCGCCGTGCGGGCGTGGTCGACGCGGGCGGGCGCGGCCTGGTGACCGTGCTGGCGGCGCTGGTGGAGACGCTCACGGGGGAGACCCCCCGGGGCGCGGCGGCACGCGAACCCGGCCTCCACGCGCGCGTCGACGCGACGCACACACCAGCCGAGCCGTGCGCGGACACCGCCGACGCACCCGGCCCCGGAGGCCCCGCCTTCGAGGTGATCTACCTGCTGGAGGCCGAGGACGCGGCCGTCGCGCGGCTGCGGGACCGGCTCGACGCCCTCGGCGACTCCCTCGTCGTGGTCGGCGGCGACGGCCTGTGGAACGTCCATGTGCACGTCGACGACGCCGGGGCCGCCGTCGAGGCGGGCGTCGAGGCGGGACGTCCGTACCGCATCCGGATCACCCACTTCGGCGCCGGGGACGCGCACGCCGGCGGGGCCGAGCGGACGCCCGCCGAGCGTGTCCAGCGGGCCGTGGTGGCCGTGGTGCCCGGCGAGGGCCTGGCGGCGCTGTACGCGGAGGCCGGCGCCACGGCCGTACTCGCCCGGCCCGGCGAACCGCCCGCGAGCGGCGAGCTCGTCCAGGCCGTACGGCGCGCCCACGCGCGCGAGGTGGTGCTGCTGCCCAACGACGCCGAGCTGCGGCACACCGCCGCCGCGGCCGCCGAGCAGGTACGGGCGGAGGGCGTGCGGGTGGCGCTCATCCCCACCCGTTCCGCGGTGCAGGGCATCGCGGCCCTCGCGGTGCACGAGCCGGAGCGCCGCTTCGACGAGGACGTGGTGGCGATGACCTCCGCCGCGGGGGCGACCCGCTACGCGGAGGTCACCGTCGCCGAGCGGCAGTCCTGGACCATGGCCGGCATCTGCCAGGCCGGCGACGTCCTCGGCCTGGTCGACGGCGACGTGGCGGTCATCGGCCAGGACGTCACCGAGACCGCCCTGGCCGTCCTGGACCGCATGCTCGCGGCCGGCGGCGAACTGGTGACGCTGGTGGTCGGCGACGGCGCCCCCGAGTCCGTCGCGGAGCGCCTGGAGGCCCGGGTGAGGGAGGGCTACCTGGCCGTGGACACGGTCGCGTACCACGGCGGCCGGCAGGGCTCCGTCCTGCTCATCGGCGTCGAGTGACCCGGCCGCCGCCCGGCGCGGACCGGGAAGGCGGCCACCGGGGAGGCGGCCCGCCGTCCCCGCTCTGTCAGTGGAGTGGTGTCCAATGGATGCCGTGCCCGCACTGGACGAACCACTGAAGAAAGTGCTCGGCCCCGCCACCGCGAAGGTGATGGCCGAGCACCTCGGCCTGCACACCGTCGGCGACCTGCTGCACCACTACCCCCGCCGGTACGAGGAGCGCGGCCAGCTCACCCACCTCGCCGACCTGCCGATGGACGAGCACGTGACCGTGGTCGCGCAGGTCGCCGACGCCCGGCTGCACACCTTCGCCTCCAGCCGCGCCCCGCGCGGCAAGGGCCAGCGCCTGGAGGTGACGATCACCGACGGCAGCGGCCGGCTCCAGCTGGTGTTCTTCGGCGCCGGTGTCCACAAGCCGCACAAGGAACTCCTGCCGGGCACCCGCGCGATGTTCGCCGGCAAGGTCTCCGTCTTCAACCGCCGTCTCCAACTCGCCCACCCGGCCTACGAGTTGCTTCGCGCCGACTCCGAGGAGGCCGTCGAGAGCTGGGCCGGCGCCCTGATCCCGCTCTACCCGGCCACCGCCAAGCTGGAGTCCTGGAAGATCGGCAAGGCGATCCAGACGGTCCTGCCGAGCGCCCAGGAGGCCGCCGACCCGCTCCCGGAGACCCTGCGCGAGGGCCGCGGCCTGCTCCCGCTGCCCGAGGCCCTGCTGAAGATCCACCGCCCGCACACCAAGGCGGACATCGACCAGGCCCGCGCCCGCCTCAAGTGGGACGAGGCGTTCGTCCTCCAGGTCGCCCTCGCCCGCCGCCGGCACGCCGACGCGCAGCTCCCGGCCGTGCCCCGCCGCCCGCGGCCCGACGGCATCCTCGCCGCCTTCGACGACCGCCTCCCCTTCACCCTCACGGAGGGCCAGCGGAAGGTCTCCGAGGAGATCTTCGCCGACCTCGCCACCGAGCACCCCATGCACCGCCTGCTTCAGGGCGAGGTCGGTTCCGGCAAGACCCTGGTCGCCCTGCGCGCGATGCTCGCCGTCGTCGACGCGGGCGGACAGGCCGCGATGCTCGCGCCCACCGAGGTGCTCGCCCAGCAGCACCACCGCTCGGTCACCGAGATGATGGGCGAGCTGGCCGAGGGAGGGATGCTCGGCGGCTCGGAGAACGCCACCAAGGTGGTCCTGCTCACCGGCTCCATGGGCGCCGCCGCCCGCCGCCAGGCCCTGCTCGACCTGGCCACCGGCGAGGCCGGCGTCGTCATCGGCACGCACGCGCTGATCGAGGACAAGGTGCAGTTCCACGACCTCGGCCTGGTGGTCGTGGACGAGCAGCACCGCTTCGGCGTCGAGCAGCGCGACGCCCTGCGCGGCAAGGGCAAACAGCCGCCGCACCTGCTGGTCATGACGGCCACGCCCATCCCGCGCACGGTCGCCATGACCGTCTTCGGCGACCTGGAGACCTCCGTCCTGGACCAGCTCCCGGCCGGCCGCTCGCCCATCGCCAGCCATGTCGTCCCCGCCGCCGACAAGCCGCACTTCCTCGCCCGCGCCTGGGAGCGGGTGCGCGAGGAGGCCGGCAAGGGCCACCAGGCGTACGTGGTCTGCCCGCGCATCGGCGACGAGGAGGACGGCGCCAAGGCGAAGAAGAAGTCCCCGGAGGACGAGGCGGAGAAGCGGCCCCCGCTCGCCGTGCTGGACATCGCCGAGCAGCTCGCGCGGGGGCCGCTGGCCGGACTGCACGTGGAGGTGCTGCACGGCAGGATGCAGCCCGACGACAAGGACGCCGTGATGCGCAGGTTCGCCGCCGGCGAGGCGGACGTCCTGGTGGCCACCACCGTCATCGAGGTCGGCGTCAACGTCCCCAATGCCACCGTGATGGTGATCATGGACGCCGACCGCTTCGGCGTCTCCCAGCTGCACCAGCTCCGCGGCCGTGTCGGCCGTGGCTCGGCCCCCGGACTGTGCCTGCTGGTCACGGAGATGCCCGAGGCGAGCGCCGCCCGCCAGCGGCTGAACGCGGTCGCCTCCACCCTCGACGGCTTCGAGCTCTCCCGCATCGACCTCGAACAGCGCCGCGAGGGCGACGTCCTGGGCCAGGCCCAGTCCGGTACCCGGTCCAGCCTGCGCATGCTCGCCGTCATCGACGACGAGGAGGTCATCGCCGAGGCCCGCGAGGAGGCCACCCGGATCGTGGCCGCCGACCCGGACCTGGAGCGCCTGCCCGCCCTGCGCACCGCGCTGGACGCCCTGCTGGACGAGGAGCGTGAGCAGTACCTGGAGAAGGGCTGACACACTGGGGACCGGCCACCGGCCGACCTGCTCGCAGGAACACCACCGACAAGGACCGAGGACATGACCCGCGTGATCGCCGGCGCGGCCGGCGGACGCCGCCTGGCCGTCCCGCCGGGGCAGGGCACCCGCCCCACCTCCGACCGGGCGCGCGAAGGGCTCCTCTCCACCTGGCAGTCACTGCTCGGCGGCCCCCTCGACGGCGAACGCGTCCTCGACCTGTACGCCGGCTCCGGCGCCGTCGGCCTGGAGGCCCTGTCCCGCGGCGCCGGACACGTCCTGCTGGTCGAGTCCGACGCCCGCGCGGTGCGCACCGTCCGGGAGAACGTGAAGGCGCTCGGCCTCCCCGGCGCCGAGGTGAGGTCCGGCAAAGCGGAACAGATCGTGCGCACCGCGCCCCCGGAGCAGCCGTACGACGTCGTCTTCCTCGACCCGCCCTACGCCGTCCCGGACGCCGATCTGCGGGAGATCCTGCTCACACTCCGCTCCGGGGGGTGGCTCGCCGACGACGCCCTCGTCACCGTGGAGCGCAGCACCAGAGGCGGGGAATTCGCCTGGCCGCCGGGGTTCGAGGCGCTCCGGGCCCGTCGCTACGGCGAGGGAACGTTTTGGTACGGTCGCGCCGCCTCTACGTGCGAAGACGCACGATGACCGGACCGGAGAGCGAGGAATCACCAGTGCGCCGCGCCGTATGTCCCGGGTCCTTCGACCCGATCACCAACGGACACCTCGACATCATCGCCCGGGCCTCCCGGCTGTACGACGAGGTCTACGTCGCGGTGATGATCAACAAGTCCAAGAAGGGCCTGTTCGAGATCGAGGAGCGGATCGACCTGATCCGCACCGTCACCGCCGAGTACGGCAACGTCCGGGTCGAGGCCTTCCACGGCCTCCTCGTCGACTTCTGCAAGCAGCGCGACATCCCCGCCATCGTCAAGGGCCTGCGCGCGGTCAGCGACTTCGACTACGAGCTCCAGATGGCCCAGATGAACAACGGCCTCTCGGGCGTGGAGACCCTCTTCGTCCCCACCAACCCCACCTACAGCTTCCTGTCCTCCTCGCTCGTCAAGGAGGTCGCGGCCTGGGGCGGTGACGTCTCCCACCTGGTGCCCGCCGAGGTGCTGACGGCGCTCACCGAACGCCTGCGCAAGGACTGAACGCGCCCGTGCGGCCGGGGCGGAGGAGGCGTCCGGTGTCCACCGGACGCCCCAGGGACGTACAGTCGTCCCGTCCGTCTCCAACACAGCTGTAGAGAGTGGCGAGCACACGGTGGACGTGCAGAAGAAGCTGGACGAGATCGTCGCCGCGGTCTCCAGTGCCCGGTCGATGCCCATGTCGGCGTCGTGCGTGGTCAACCGCGCCGAACTGCTCGCCATGCTCGACGAGGTGCGCGCGGCGCTGCCCGACTCCCTCGCCCAGGCCGAGGAGTTGATCGGCGGCCGGGAGCAGATGGTCGAACAGGCCCGTCAGGAGGCCGAGCGGATCATCTCCGAGGCGCACGCCCAGCGCGGCTCGCTGGTGGCCGAGACCGAGATCGCCCGCCGCTCCCAGGCCGAGGCCGACCGGATCCTCGCCGAGGCCCGCCAGGAGGCCGAGGAGATCCGCGCGGAGGCCGACGACTACGTCGACTCCAAGCTCGCCAACTTCGAGGTCGTCCTCACCAAGACGCTCGGCTCGGTCGGCCGCGGCCGCGAGAAGCTGCTCGGCACCGGCCCCGGCCTGGACGAGCAGGGCTACGAGGACGAGGACGCCCCCGAGCGCAGCCACGACCCGGAGACCCTGCGCCGCAACGCCGACGCCTACGTCGACGTCAAGCTCGGTGCCTTCGAGGCGGTGCTCGCCAAGACGCTGGAGGCGGTCGGCCGCGGCCGGCAGAAGCTGCACGGCCGGATCGCCACCGACGACCTGGGCGCGCTGGCCGACGACACCAGCACCGTCCAGCACTCCAGCGACGCCGACTACCTCGCCGACCTGGCCTCCCTCGCCGAGCAGGACGCCCGGGGCGGCCGCAGGGCCGACCAGCAGCAGCCCCCGCAGCCGCCTCAGCCCCAGCAGCCCCCGCAGCCTCAGACGCAGCCGTACGCCCAGCCGGAGCCCGCCTACGGCTACGCACAGCAGGCCGACCCGTACGCCGGCTACCAGCAGCAGTACGGCGGCGCCCAGGACCCGTACGCCCAGGCCGGCGGCTACGCGCAGCAGCAGGCCGACCCGTACGCGGCCTACCAGGGCTACGACGCCCAGCAGGCGTACGACACCGGCCAGGGTGCCCCGCACATGCCGGAGCAGGCCCAGCAGGGGTACGCGCTGGACGAGACGAGCCTGTTCGACACCAGCATGATCACGCCCGAGCAGCTCGAGGCGTACCGGCGCGAGCGGGGCCTGTAGGGGCGGATTGGGCCGAGAGCGAAAGGTCCAGTATCCTGGCTCTTCGGTCGCGCGTATGACCGCGATCCACGCTGCCCGGGAACGCAACCGTACGGCAGCGACACCCCTGAGCTCGAAGACCGAAAGCAGGAATGGCTCTGAACGCCCGCCTCGACCACCGCAACCCCCTCGTGTTCGACACGCACGAGCTGGGGCGGCGGCCCGGTGCGCTGCAGCGCCTGACCCGTACGGTCGACGCTCCCCAGGACCTCGGTGTCGCGGGGGTCGTCGGGGTGCCGGAAGGCGCCCCGGTGGAGCTCGAACTCCGGCTCGAGTCGGTCATGGAAGGTGTGCTCGTCACAGGCACCGCCCGTGCCAAGGCCGAGGGGGAGTGCGTAAGGTGTCTGGAGCCGCTCGAGCTGGAGCTCGAAGCGGACTTCCAGGAGATGTTCTCGTACCCTGACGCCGACGACCGGGGCCGCGTGATCGCGGAACCGGGCGACGACGCCGAGGACGACGAGGACCGGCTCCTCCTCGAGGACGGCCTGTTCGACCTCGAGCCGGTGCTGCGCGACGCGGTGGTGCTCGCACTGCCGATGCAGCCGGTGTGCCAGGAAGACTGCCCGGGTCTGTGCTCCGAGTGCGGAGCACGGCTGGCGGACGACCCGGACCACCATCACGACGCCGTCGACATCCGTTGGGCGGCTTTGCAGGGACTCGCCGGCACCATGAAGGACGGCGAGAAGGACGAGATGAGCGGCGCCGAAGCCGGCGTCGACGAGAAGCAGGAGAAGTAGCCGTGGCTGTTCCGAAGCGGAAGATGTCGCGCAGCAACACGCGCCACCGCCGGTCGCAGTGGAAGGCTGCGGTCCCCACCCTGGTTGCGTGCGAGCGCTGCCACGAGCCCAAGCAGCAGCACATCGCGTGCCCGTCTTGCGGCACTTACAACAAGCGCCAGGTCCTCGAGGTCTGAGCGGCTGGTGAGAGGCACTGTGTCCACGCCGAAGAAAAACTCTGCGGACAACCAGGCCTCGTCCCCAACGCTTCTGGAAGGGCGGCTCGGCTACAAGGTCGAGTCCGCCCTTCTGGTGCGTGCGCTGACCCATCGTTCCTACGCGTACGAGAACGGCGGTCTGCCGACGAACGAGCGCCTCGAGTTCCTCGGGGACTCCGTGCTCGGCCTCGTCGTCACCGACACGCTGTACCGCACCCACCCCGACCTGCCCGAAGGCCAGCTGGCCAAGCTGCGGGCCGCGGTGGTCAACTCGCGTGCGCTGGCGGAGGTGGGCCGCGGGCTCGACCTCGGCTCCTTCATCCGGCTCGGCCGCGGTGAAGAGGGAACGGGCGGCCGGGACAAGGCGTCCATCCTCGCCGACACCCTGGAAGCGGTGATCGGCGCGGTCTATCTCGACCAGGGCCTGGAATCGGCGGCGGAGCTGGTGCACCGCCTGTTCGACCCGCTGATCGAGAAGTCCTCGAACCTGGGAGCCGGCCTGGACTGGAAGACCAGTCTCCAGGAGCTCACCGCGACCGAGGGGCTCGGCGTTCCCGAGTACCTGGTCACGGAGACCGGCCCCGACCACGAGAAGACCTTCACTGCTGCCGCCCGCGTCGGAGGCGTCTCGTACGGCACCGGCACCGGCCGCAGCAAGAAGGAGGCGGAGCAGCAGGCCGCCGAGTCCGCGTGGCGGTCCATCAAGGCCGCGGCGGACGAGCGGGCCAAGGCGGCTCAGGAGGCCGAAGAGGTCGTCCAGGCCGCCGAGGCCGAGGCCTCCGGCAAGAGCGCCGACGCCCCGTCGGCCTCCGCCTGACGTACGTACGCGCGACCCGAGCGCCCGTCCCCGCAGCGGGGCGGGCGCTCGGTGCTCGTTCCACCGGTCCTGGGAGGGGACGCCATGCCCGAGCTGCCCGAGGTCGAGGTCGTACGGCGCGGACTCGAGCGGTGGGTCGCCCACCGGACCGTCGCCGACGCCGAGGTCCTCCACCCGCGCGCGGTACGCCGCCACCTGGCCGGCCCGGACGACTTCGCGCACCGGCTGAAGGGCCACCGCATCGGCGTCCCGCGCCGCCGCGGCAAGTACCTGTGGCTGCCGCTGGAGGACACGGACCAGTCGGTGCTGGCCCATCTCGGCATGAGCGGCCAGCTGCTGATGCAGCCGCACGCCGCCCCGGACGAGAAGCACCTGCGCATCCGCGTCCGCTTCACCGAGCCGCAGTCACCGGAGGAAGGCCCGGCGGGCGACACCGAGCTGCGCTTCGTCGACCAGCGCACCTTCGGCGGTCTCTCGCTGCACGACAACACCCCCGAGGGCCTGCCCGACGTCATCGCGCACATCGCCCGCGACCCGCTCGACCCGCTGTTCGACGACGAGGCCTTCCACCAGGCCCTGCGCCGCAAGCGGACCACCATCAAGCGGGCACTGCTCGACCAGTCGCTGATCAGCGGCGTCGGCAACATCTATGCGGACGAGGCGCTGTGGCGCGCCCGCATCCACTACGAGCGCCCCACGGCCGGCTTCACGCGCCCCCGCACCCTCCAGCTGCTGGGCCACGTCCGGGACGTCATGAACGCCGCCCTCGCCGCGGGCGGCACCAGCTTCGACAGCCTCTACGTCAACGTCAACGGCGAGTCCGGCTACTTCGACCGCTCCCTGGACGCGTACGGCCGCGAGGGCCTGCCCTGCCGCCGCTGCGGGACGCCGGTGCGCCGGCGGGCGTGGATGAACCGCTCCAGCTACTTCTGCCCGCGCTGTCAGCGGGCGCCGCGCGCCGCGTCGTAACGCTCACGGGCCTCGATGACGGTGTCCATGCGGTCCTCGAGGAGACGGATGAGGGCCAGCAGGTGCTCGGCGACCTCGCGGCCCAGCGCGGTGAGTTCGTAGTCCACCCGGGGCGGGTTGGTCAGCTGCGCCTCGCGGTGCACGAGCCCGTCGCGCTCCAGCGCGTGCAGGGTCTGCGACAGCATCTTCTCGCTGACCCCGTCGACCCGCCGCCGCAGCTCGTTGAACCGCAGGGACCCCTCGTACAGCGCCCCCAGCGTCAGCGCCCCCCAGCGACCGGTGACGTGTTCCAGCGTCACCCGGGACGGGCAGGACTTGGCGAACACGTTGAAGGGGAGGTCCCGGTCCTCCGGGGCCGGCTGCGTGGTCGTCATGGACTCAGCGTACTTCAGAGCAGCGCTTACCCATAGAAGGCGCTAACTTCAGGTAAGTCGCTAGGAGGGGGAGAACAGGTGTTGATCCGAGACGCCCGGCCCGACGAGGCCGCGGAGCTGACCGGACTGGCGCTCCGGTCGAAGGCCCACTGGGGCTACGACGAGGCGTTCATGGAGTCGTGCCGGGAGGAACTGACCGTCCGCCCCTCGGAGGTGGGGGAGCGGCGCACCGCCGTCGCCGAGCGGGACGGCCGCGTCGTCGGTTTCACGACGGTGGACGGACGGCCGCCGGAGGGCGCGGTGGGCATGATGTTCGTGGACCCGTCGGCCCTGGGCCAGGGGATCGGCCGCGCGCTGTTCACGCACGCGCTCGCCACCGCACGGGACGCCGGCTTCACCCGCCTGACGATCGACGCCGACCCGAACGCCGAGCCGTTCTACCGCGCGATGGGCGCGGTCCGGATCGGTGAGACGCCGTCGGGTTCCGTCCCGGGCCGCATGCTCCCGCTGCTGTCCGTCACGCTGTGACACGCCCCGGCCGGTACCGCCGGCCGGGACACGCTCACGGCGCCGTGTTGGCTCAGTAGCCGAAGTTCTGCGTCCACCACGGCCCGCCCGGGCCCAGGTGGACGCCGACGCCCAGGGTCTTGAAGTCGCAGTTCAGGATGTTCGCCTTGTGACCGGGGCT
>MUNG01000199.1:0-433 GCA_002154585.1 Streptomyces pseudogriseolus | reverse complement strand
GCGCGCTCGGCGTTGACCAGCCGCAGCACCTCCACGGCGGCGGTGGCCTCCGCCGAGGTCTGCCCCTTGCCCTGGCCCTGGTCGCCCGCCTTCCGCTCGGTGTCGGGCGTCGTCGTGCGCTCCCGCGCCTGCTCCTCGGTCTTCTCCGGGGCCGCCGGGGACTCCGTCTTCTCCGGGGTCTTCTTCTCCGCCTCGGGCGTTTTCGTCGGCGCGGCCGGGGCGGACGCGGAGGCCGAGGGCGCCGGGGAGGCCGTGCGTCCGCCGTCGCGGCTCGCCGGGACGGACGCGTCGCGGCCCGGCGTCTCGACGCTGCCGGACGTGCCGCCCTGCTCGGTCGGCAGGCTGGTCGCCACACCGGCGCCGGCCTGCACGTTGTCACTGGGGCCGCGGTCGCCGCCGAGCTTGTAGTTCTCCAGGCCCGGCACCGCGCCGG
>MUNG01000198.1 GCA_002154585.1 Streptomyces pseudogriseolus | reverse complement strand
GCCCGCACCCCCGCCCTACGGCAACACGAACCCCGGATCCATCCCCCCCAGCGCCGACGCGCACAGACAGTCCCGCTCGTCCGTCGACGGCAGCGCCGCCACCGCGTCGAACAGCACCCCCCGCAGCCGGTCCACGTTGGCCGAGAACACGCGCAGCACCTCGTCGTGCGAGACGCCCTCGCCCGTCTCCGCGCCCGCGTCGAGGTCCGTGACCAGCGTCATCGACGTGTAGCAGAGCTCCAGCTCACGCGCGAGCGCCGCCTCGGGGTGCCCGGTCATGCCCACCACCGACCAGCCCTGCGCCTGGTGCCACAGGGACTCGGCGCGGGTGGAGAAGCGCGGGCCCTCGACGACGACCAGCGTGCCGCCGTCGACCGCCTCCCAGTCCCGGCCGCGCGCCGCCTTCAGCGCGGACGCCCGCCCGGTGGGGCAGTACGGGTCGGCCAGGGACACGTGGACCACGTTCGGCACCGTGCCGTCCGACAGCGGCAGGCCGTCGAAGTAGCTGTTCGCGCGGGACTTGGTGCGGTCCACGAGCTGGTCCGGCACCAGGAGCGTGCCCGGGCCGTACTCCGGGCGCAGGCCGCCCACCGCGCACGGGCCGAGGACCTGGCGCACGCCGACCGACCGCAGCGCCCACAGGTTGGCGCGGTAGTTGATGCGGTGCGGGGGCAGGTGGTGGCCGCGCCCGTGCCGGGGCAGGAAGGCCACCCGACGGCCGGCCACCTCGCCGAGGAAGAGGGAGTCGCTGGGCGCCCCGTAGGGGGTGTCGACCTGGACCTCGGTGACGTCGTCGAGGAAGGAGTAGAAGCCGGATCCGCCGATCACGCCGATCTCGGCGTTCGCCATGTTCGCCATGGCCCGACCCTAACGGCACCCGGAAACGCGTCGGGGAAGGCAGCGGGAAACGCAGGGGGAAACACCAGGGCCCCGCCGTCTCGCGACGACAGGGCCCTGTGAGGCGTGCGTGAGGCGGTCAGGCCGCCGTGGTGCTCGTCGAGCTGCCGGAGGAACCCGACGACGACGTCGACGAGGACGACGAGGACGAAGAGCTGGAACCGGAGTCCGACGACGAGGAGCTCGACGACGAGGATCCGGACGACTTCGACGACGCCGGCGAGGAGCTCGACGAGGAGCCGCGGCTGTCGTTGCGGTAGAAACCGGAACCCTTGAAGACGATGCCGACCGCGGAGAACACCTTCTTCAGGCGGCCCTGGCAGTTGGGGCACTCGGTCAGGGCGTCGTCGGTGAACTTCTGCACCGCCTCGAGGCCCTCGCCGCACTCGGTGCACTGGTACTGGTAGGTCGGCACTGTCTTCCTCCTGGCACTCTCACTCAATGAGTGCTAACGACGGTCCATAGTGACGCATTCCGCGGGCCTAGTCCACTGCGACGGGCTCGCGGTGACCCATGCCACGTGCGACGGTACGCCCGCGCGGAGCACCCGCGAGCCGCGAGCGCAGGGCCAGCAGGGTCGCCAGGGCCAGCAGCGTGCCGCCCATCGGCACCAGGAATCCGGCGCCGTCCCACAGCCGGTCCTCGAACTGTCCGGCGACGGTCACGGCGGCGGCCTGGCCCAGCGCGACCGCGCCGGTCAGCCAGGTGAACGCCTCAGTGCGGGCGCCCGCCGGGACCAGGCTCTCCACCAGCGTGTAGCCGGTGATCAGCGCCGGGGCGATGCACATGCCGACCAGCAGGCCGAGCGCGCCCAGCAGCAGCGCCGAGTCGGCCGTCCACAGGGCGGACGCGGCCAGCGCGAGGGCGGCGTAGGCGACGATCAGGCGGCGCTGCGGGGACACCTTCCAGGCGACGGCGCCGCAGGCGAGGCCCGCGAGCATGTTGCCGGCGGCGAAGACGCCGTAGAGGACGCCGTTGAGGCCCGGTTCGCCGATGGACTCGGTGAACGCGGCCAGGGACACCTGCATGCCGCCGAACACGGAGCCGATGCCGAGGAAGGTCACGATCAGCACGCGCACGCCGGGCACGCGCAGTGCGGAGGCGTGCCGTACGCGCGTGTGGCCGTCGGCGGCCGTGGCGACGGGCGGCTGGGTGCCCTTCTGCGCGGCGAAGAGCAGACCGCCGACCAGGGTGAGCGCGGCCTCGGTGACCAGTCCCGCGGACGGGTCGACCGTGGTGCACAGGGCGGTGGCGAGGAGCGGGCCGACGACGAAGGTGAACTCGTCGGTGACGGACTCGAAGGCCGCGGCGGTCGCCATCAGCGGGGAGCCCTTGAGGCGGACGCCCCAGCGGGCCCGGACCATCGGCCCGACCTGCGGTACGGAGGCGCCGGTGGGGACGGCGGCGGCGAACAGCGCCCAAAGGGGGGCGCCGTTGAGCGCCAGGGCGGTCAGGGCGAGCCCGGCCGCCGCGTGCACCAGCACGCCGGGCACCAGGACGGCGCGCTGGCCGTGGCGGTCGGCGAGCCGCCCGGTGTACGGGGCGAACAGCGCCATGGAGACGCCGGTGACGGCCGCGACGGCGCCGGCCGCGCCGTAGGAGCCGGTGGTGTGCTGGACGAGCAGCACGATGGAGAGGGTGAGCATCGCGAACGGCTGACGCGCCGCGAAGCCGGGGAGCAGGAACGTCCACGCGCCGCGGGTACGCAGCAGGCGGCCGTATCCCGGTCGGGAGGGGGCCGCCGAGTCCTTCGACGTGGTGACCGTGGATGCCACGGCCCGTGCCTTTCCGCCGCCTGGTAGCGCCCCGCGCGAGGTCGCGCGGGCACGCCGAGAGCTGTCCTCTTGCGCTGACTGCGGTAGATACCGGCGCCACAGCTCAGGGCGCCCGGCCGCCATACGGTCGCGCCAGCTCTGCGTCAGGCAGAGTTGGTTCGATCTGGGGTCGCTTCATGATACAGGCGGTGACCGGGGCACGCCTGTGAACGTGAGCACCCTCTCAGCGTCCGGCCTGCGATCCTTCGGCGCCGCCGTCGGCGCCCAGCCAGCCGGCGAGCTTGCCGCCCCGGGCGACCGCGCGCAGCCGGCGCTCCGCCGCGTCCCGTACCGGGTCGGTGGCGACGACGAGGAGCTCGTCCCCGCGGCGCAGCATCGTCTCCGGCGACGGCACGAACGACCTGCCGTCCCGTACGACCAGGGTGACGGCGGACCCGGCGGGCAGCCGCAGTTCGCCGACCTCGACGCCGTGCATCCGCGACCCGGCGGGGACGGTGACCGACAGCAGATGGCCGCGCAGCCGCTCCAGGGGCGCCGACTCCACGCCCAGGTCGGCCGCGCCGGAGTCGCCGAGCCGCAGCAGCCGGGCCAGACCGGGCAGCGTCGGGCCCTGGACGAGGGTGTAGACGACGACCAGCAGGAAGACGATGTTGAAGATGCGTTCGCTGCCGTCGACGCCCTGCACCATCGGGATGGTCGCCAGGATGATGGGCACCGCGCCGCGCAGTCCCGCCCAGGACAGCAGGGTCTGCTCCTGCCAGGGCACCCGGAACGGCACCAGGCACAGCACGACGCTGAGCGGGCGGGCCACCATCGTGAGCACCAGCCCGACGACCAGCGCGGGCACGATGTCGTCGCCGAGCTCGTGCGGGGTGACCAGCAGGCCGAGCAGCACGAACATGCCGATCTGGGCGAGCCAGCCGATCCCCTCGGCGAAGCCGCGGGTGGCGGGCCAGTGCGGCAGCTTGGCGTTGCCGAGCAGCATCGAGGCGAGGTAGACGGCGAGGAAGCCGCTGCCGTGGGCGAGAGCGCCGGCCGCGTACGCGGTGACAGCGATGGCCATGACGGCGATCGGGTAGAGGCCGGAGGCGGGCAGCGCCACGTGCCGCAGGCCCCAGGCGCCGATCCAGCCCACGGCGAGGCCGATGGCGGCGCCGATGGCCAGCTCCAGGAGTATCTCGCCGATCAGCACGTACCAGTGCTCGACCGGACCGGCCGTGGAGAAGGCCACCACGAGGATGACGACGGGGGCGTCGTTGAAGCCGGACTCGGCCTCCAGGGTGCCGCGCACCCGCGCGGGCAGCGGCACCTTGCGCAGCACCGAGAAGACGGCCGCCGCGTCCGTCGAGGAGACGACCGCGCCGATGATCAGCGCCTGCCGCCACTCCAGCCCGATCAGCAGGTGCGCCGCCGTCGCCGTCACGCCGACGCTCACCGCGACGCCGACGAGCGCCAGCGCGGCGGCCGAGGGCAGCACGGGTCTGATCTCGGCCCACTTCGTGCCCAGACCGCCCTCGGCGAGGATCACGACGAGCGCCGCGTATCCGATGACCTGGGTCAGCTCGGCGTTGTCGAACTGGATGTCGCCGATGCCGTCCTGGCCGATCGCGATGCCGATGCCCAGGTAGACGAGCAGGCTGGGGAGCCCGCTGCGTGAGGAGATCCGGACCGCCGCGACGGCGACGAGCAGGACGACCGAGCAGACGAGCAGGAGCTGGTTGAGGTGATGGACAGTCAGCGGCGTTCCCTTCCCCGGCCCAGGCGCACCCGAGAGGGAGCGCGCGTCCGTCGCGGGCGATGCGCCCGCTTTCCGGGCGAACCGCTTCGATTGTCACGGCGAACTACTTCGTTACCTTACCTAACTCTTGACGCGTTCTTGACGCGAAAGGCGGCAAGATCGAACGCCCGTCCGCGCTGGTTCCCCACTCCGCGTCAAGGGGCGCGGGGCCCTGCGCCTATCGTTGCTCCAGCGCTCAGTTAAAAGCACAGCCCGACCTGCCGCTCGCGTTAGGACAGCAAGGACAGCGATGCCCACCGACACCACCGCCGCCGCCGCCTCCACGGGTCAGCAGGCCGCCGGCACGTCCGGCAGGAAGAAGGGGCGCAAAGGCCGCCTCCTCGTGCTCGTCCTGGTGCTGGCCCTGATCGGAGGCGTCGCCTACGGGGCGTACTGGTCCGTCAGCACCGTGCGCGCCTCGTTCCCGCAGACCACGGGGTCGATCACCCTCGAGGGACTGTCCGGCCCCGTCGACGTCAGACGCGACGGCTACGGCATCCCGCAGATCTACGCCTCCTCCGACGAGGACCTGTTCATGGCGCAGGGCTACGTCCAGGCGCAGGACCGGTTCTACGAGATGGACGTGCGCCGGCACATGACGTCCGGCCGGCTGTCGGAGATGTTCGGCGCGGGCCAGGTCGACAACGACGCGTTCCTGCGCACCCTCGGCTGGGACCGGATCGCGAAGCAGGAGTACGAGGAGAAGCTCTCGCCCGCGACCAAGAAGTACCTTCAGGCGTACGCCAAGGGCGTCAACGCCTATCTGGAGGGCAAGGAGGGCAAGGACATCTCCCTCGAGTACGCGGCGCTGAGCTTCGAGAACGACTACAAACCCGGCGCGTGGACGCCGGTCGACTCCGTGGCCTGGCTGAAGGCGATGGCCTGGGACCTGCGCGGCAACATGCAGGACGAGATCGACCGGGCGCTGCTGACCAGCCGCCTCGGCCCGAAGCAGATCGCCGACCTGTACCCGTCGTACCCGTACGACCGGAACAAGCCGATCGTGCAGGAGGGCGGCTACGACGAGGGCAGCGGCACGTTCGAGGCGGAGGGCGGCTCCGGCGAGGGTGACGGCTCCGGTGACGGCACCGGCTCGGGTGACGGCTCCGGTTCGGAGCTCGGCGGCGGCACGGGCGCCGGGGCGGAAGGCGACGCGGCCGGCTTCGAGAGCCAGCTCACCGGGCTCCAGCGGGTGCTGGAGGACCTCCCCACCGCCGTCGGCGTCAACGGCGACGGCATCGGCTCCAACTCCTGGGTCGTCTCCGGCGAGCACACCGTCTCCGGCAAGCCGCTGCTCGCCAACGACCCGCACCTGTCGGCGTCGCTGCCGTCCGTCTGGTACCAGATGGGCCTGCACTGCCGCGACGTCTCCGACAAGTGCCGCTACGACGTCACGGGGTACACCTTCGCGGGCATGCCCGGCGTGATAATCGGCCACAACCAGGACATCGCCTGGGGCCTGACCAACTCCGGCGTCGACGTCACCGACCTGTACCTGGAGAAGATCACCGGCGACGGCTACCAGTACGGCGACAAGGTGGTGCCGTTCACAACACGCGAGGAGACCATCAAGGTCGCCGGCGGCGCCTCCCGGAAGATCGTCGTCCGGGAGACCAACAACGGCCCGCTGCTGTCGGACCGTTCCGACGACCTGGTGAAGACCGGCAAGAAGGCCGCCGTCGACAGCGCGGCCCCCGACCGGGGCGACGGCTACGCCGTGGCGCTGCGCTGGACCGCCCTGGACCCCGGCCGCACCATGGACGCCGTCTTCGCGATCAACCGCGCCAAGGACTGGGACGACTTCCGCGAGGCGTCCGAGCTGTTCGAGGTGCCCTCGCAGAACCTCGTCTACGCGGACACCGACAACCACATCGGCTACACCCTGCCCGGGAAGATCCCGACCCGCGCGGAGAAGCACGACGGTTCCGTCCCCGCCCCCGGCTGGGACCCCGACTACGAGTGGACCGGCTGGGTCGACCAGGACGAGCTGCCCTACGAGTTCGACCCCGAGCGCGGCTACATCGTCACCGCCAACCAGGCCGTCGTCGACGAGGACTACCCGTACACGCTGACCACCGACTGGGGGTACGGCGCCCGCAGCCAGCGGATCAACGACCTGATCCAGTCGAAGATCAAGGACGGCGGGAAGATCTCCACGGACGACATGCGGCAGATGCAGCTGGACAACTCCAGCGCCGTCGCCAAGCTGCTGGTGCCCGAACTGCTGAAGATCGACGTCGGCGACCCGCACGTCCGCGAGGCGCAGAAGCTGCTGGAGGGCTGGGACTACACCCAGGACGCCGACTCGGCGGCCGCCGCGTACTTCAACTCCGTCTGGCGCAACATCCTCAAGCTCTCCTTCGGACACAAGCTGCCCAAGGAGGTACGGGTCAAGGGCCAGTGCCTGTGGGTCGAGCCGGCCAACACCACCGGTCCGGCCGACGAGGCGGGCAAGGTCCGCGAGTGCGGCCAGCGCTCCGCGAGCCAGGCGCAGCCGGACGGCGGCGACCGCTGGTTCGAGGTGGTCCGCCGGCTGATGGCCGACGAGGACAGCGAGTGGTGGACCACGCCGAAGCGCGGCACCCGGCCCGCCGCCGAGAACCGCGACCAGCTGTTCAAGCGGGCCCTGATCGACGCCCGTTGGGAGCTGACCGCCAAGCTCGGCAAGGACATCGACACCTGGAGCTGGGGCCGGCTGCACCGCCTGTTCCTGGACAACCAGACGCTCGGCACCGACGGCCCCGGCTTCGTGAAGTTCGTCCTCAACCGCGGCCCGTGGAAGCTCGGCGGCGGCGAGGCCACCGTCAACGCCACCGGCTGGAACGCCGCCGGCGGCTACGGCGTGGTGTGGGTGCCGTCCATGCGGATGGTGGTCAACCTCGACGACCTCGACAAGTCCCGCTGGATCAACCTCACCGGCGCCTCCGGGCACGCCTACAACGCCCACTACGTCGACCAGACGGAGAAGTGGGCCGAGGGCGAACTGCTGGAGTGGGCCTACTCGGAGAAGGCGGTCGAGGACTCCACGACCGACACCCTGGTGCTGAAGCCCTGACCCGCCGCCGCACCCCGCGGCCCCGACGGACCGGCCTCCACGCGCGCGTGGAGGCCGGTCCGCGTTTCTCAGGCCCCGGAGTCCGGGCCGCCGAACCGCCGCACACCGGACGGGGTCACCACCGCGTCCACCGGCCGGTCGTGCGGCTCCCGCGGCACCCGTTCCACGACCTCCCCGTCGTACAGCAGCACCACCAGCGCAGGGCGCACGCGGGCCCGCGCCAGGCGGGCGAGGACGCGGTCGTAGGAGCCGCCGCCGCGGCCCAGCCGCATCCCGCGGGCGTCCACCGACAGGCCCGGCAGCAGCACGGCGTCCGCCTCCGTCACGGCGTCCGGTCCCAGCCGCTCCCCGGCCGGCTCCAGCAGCGTCATCCGCCCGCCGCCGTGCCGGGCCGGCTTCAGGGACTCCGGCCCCCGGTACACGCCCCACGCCAGGTCGTTGTCGGGCAGCAGCGCGGGCAGCAGCACCCGCACGCCCCGCGCGCGCAGCGCGTCCAGCAGCGCCGTGGTGCCCGGTTCGCTGCCCACGGAGACGTACGCGGCGACCGTGCGCGCCTGGGCCAGCTCGGGCAGCGCGAGCGCCCGGCCGGCCAGGGCGGCGGCGTGCGCCTGAACGTCATCGGCCGTCAATCCGTTTCTCACCTGGAGGACTTCACGCCGTAGCGCGCGCTTGTCACGTTCGGGCTGGCCCTGGTTCTGTCTCAAGTCGATTCCCGTACTGTCTTAATATGCTCATATGAGCATCTTCTCAGCGGAGTCACAGATTCAGTGCAAAGGCACCGGCTAGGGTGTCGCTCATGTCTCAGTCACACCCGCGGATCAGCAAGGCTGTCATCCCCGCCGCCGGCCTCGGCACCCGGTTCCTGCCGGCCACCAAGGCCACGCCCAAGGAGATGCTGCCGGTGGTCGACAAGCCGGCGATCCAGTACGTGGTCGAAGAGGCCGTCGCCGCCGGTCTCGACGACGTCCTCATGGTCACGGGCCGCAACAAGCGCCCCCTCGAGGACCACTTCGACCGCAACTACGAACTCGAGTCCGCGCTCGAGAAGAAGGGCGACGACGAGCGTCTCGCCAAGGTCCAGGAGTCCAGCGACCTCGCCACCATGCACTACGTCCGCCAGGGCGACCCCAAGGGCCTCGGCCACGCCGTGCTGTGCGCCGCCCCGCACGTCGGCGACGAGCCCTTCGCCGTCCTCCTCGGCGACGACCTGATCGACCCGCGCGACCCGCTGCTTCAGCGCATGATCGAGGTGCAGCAGGAGCACGGCGGCAGCGTCGTCGCGCTGATGGAGGTGGCCCCCGAGCAGATCCATCTCTACGGCTCCGCCGCCGTCGAGGCCACCACCGACGCCGACGTCGTCCGGCTCAGCGGCCTGGTCGAGAAGCCCTCCCGCGAGGAGGCGCCCTCCCACTACGCCGTCATCGGCCGCTACGTCCTCGACCCGGCCGTCTTCGACGTGCTGAGCAAGACCGAGCCGGGCCGCGGCGGCGAGATCCAGCTGACCGACGCCCTCCAGCAGCTCGCCGCCGACGCCACGCTCGGCGGCCCGGTGCACGGCGTCGTCTTCCAGGGCCGCCGCTATGACACCGGCGACCGCGGGGACTACCTGCGTGCCATTGTCCGGCTCGCGTGCGAACGTGAGGACCTGGGACCGGACTTCCGGACCTGGCTCCAGCGATTCGTCACCGAGGAGATGCAGCAACGTTGAGCAGCGCCGCGCCCCGCACCGCAGAACCGGACCGCCTCTGGTCGGTGGACGAGCACCTGGACGACATCCTCGCGACCGTCCGCCCGCTCGACCCCATCGAGCTGAACCTCCTCGACGCACAGGGCTGCGTCCTCGTCGAGGACATCACGGTCCCGGTCTCCCTGCCCCCCTTCGACAACAGCTCGATGGACGGCTACGCGGTGCGGGTCGCCGACATCGCGGGCGCGAGCGAGGAGTACCCGGCCTCGCTCGAGGTCGTCGGCGACGTCGCGGCCGGCGCGGCCGACCCCCCGCACGTCGGCCCCGGCCAGGCCGCGCGCATCATGACCGGCGCCCCGCTCCCGCCCGGCGCCGAGACCGTCGTCCCCGTCGAGTGGACCGACGGCGGGCTCGGCGAGGGCCCCGCCTCCGGGATGCGCGCCCGCAGCCTCGCCCCCGAGGGCGCCACGGGACTCGTCAGCGTCCACCGTCCCGCGCCCGCCCGCGCGCACGTCCGCGCCCAGGGCAGCGACGTCCGGGCAGGCGACCGCGTCCTGGAGGCCGGCACCGTCCTCGGCCCGCCGCAGATCTCCCTCCTCGCCGCCGTCGGCCGCGGCACGGTCCGGGTCCGCCCCCGCCCGCGCGTGGTGGTCCTGTCCACCGGCAGCGAACTCGTCCAGCCCGACGAGCCGCTGCGCCCCGGCCAGATCTACGACTCCAACAGCTTCGCCCTCACCGCGGCCGCCCGGGACGCCGGCGCCATCGCCTACCGCGTCGGCGCCGTCGCCGACGACGCCGAGACCCTCCGCGACACCATCGAGGACCAGCTCGTCCGCGCCGACCTCCTGGTCACCTCCGGCGGCGTCAGCGTCGGGGCGTACGACGTCGTCAAGGAGGCGCTGTCGCACGCGGGCGACGAGGACGAGCCCGGCAGCGGCGTGGAGTTCCGCAAGCTCGCCATGCAGCCGGGCAAGCCGCAGGGCTTCGGCTCCATCGGCCCCGACCACACCCCGCTGCTCGCCCTCCCCGGCAACCCGGTCTCCTCCTACGTCTCCTTCGAGCTGTTCGTCCGCCCCGCCATCCGCACCCTGATGGGGCTCGGGGACGTCCACCGGCCGCGGGTCCGCGCCGAGCTGAGGGCCGAGAAGGCGCTGACCTCGCCGAAGGGCCGCCGCCAGTTCCTGCGCGGCCGGTACGCCGACGGCGTCGTCACGCCCGTCGGCGGGGCCGGGTCGCATCTGGTCGCCGCCCTCGCCCGGGCGAACGCGCTCGTCGTCGTCCCCGAGGACGTCGAGGACGTGGCGCCGGGCACCGAGGTCGAGGTGGTCCTGCTCGGCTGAGCGCCGCCCGTTGGCGGTACCGTGTCGCGCACAGCAGGCCCGCGCCCCGCACCGCGACGGGCCAGGACCGGGAGCGCCACACCATCATGACCGTGCCTTCCCGGGGGGACACCCCCGGACCCACCGACGACCAGTCCCGTCTGACCCACATCGACGAGGCGGGCGCCGCCCGCATGGTCGACGTGTCCGGCAAGGACGTCACCGCGCGCACCGCACGCGCCACCGGCCGCGTGCTGGTCGCGCCCCGCGTGGTCGAGCTGCTGCGGGGCGAGGGCGTGCCCAAGGGCGACGCCCTCGCCACCGCGCGCATCGCGGGCATCATGGGCGCCAAACGCACCCCCGACCTGATCCCGCTGTGCCACCCCCTGGCGCTGTCCGGTGTGAAACTGGACCTGTCGGTCGCGGACGACGCCGTGGAGATCGCGGCGACCGTGCGGACGACGGACCGCACGGGCGTCGAGATGGAGGCCCTGACCGCGGTGTCCGTGGCCGCGCTCACCGTGATCGACATGGTCAAGGCGGTCGACAAGGAGGCGGTCATCACGGACGTGCGGGTGGAGGAGAAGACGGGCGGAAAGTCGGGCGACTGGAGCAGGTCATGACGCCCTCCGCGGCCCCGTACCGGGCGCTGGTGGTCACCGCCTCCAACCGAGCCGCCGCCGGCGTCTACGAGGACAAGGGCGGCCCGCTGATCGCGGAGGGGCTGCGGCGCTTCGGCTTCACGGTCGACGGCCCCCAGGTCGTCCCCGACGGCGACCCCGTGGAGGCGGCTCTCCGCGCGGGCGCCGACGCCGGGTACGACGTGATCGTGACCACCGGCGGCACCGGCATCTCGCCCACCGACCGCACCCCCGAGGCCACCCGCCGGGTGATCGACCGCGAGGTCCCCGGGATCGCGGAGGCCATCCGCGCGTACGGCCGGGACAAGGTGCCCACCGCCGTCCTCTCCCGCGGGCTCGCGGGCGTCGCGGGCGGCACGCTGATCGTCAACCTGCCCGGGTCGAGCGGCGGGGTGAAGGACGGCCTCGCCGTCCTGGAGCCGCTGCTGAGGCACGCGGTGGATCAGCTGCGCGGCGGGGACCACCCCCGGCCGGACGCCGAGGACGGAGGTGCGCGCTGAACACCCCGTACTGGCCCGTGGAACTGGTGGACGGCGACATCGTCCTCCGGCCGATAAAGCTGCGCGACCAGAAGGTCTGGCGCGAGGTGAACCGCCGTAACCGCGACTGGCTGCGGCCCTGGGAGGCGACCATCCCGCCGCCCACGCCCAGCGGTCCGATCACGCACCGCCCCACCTACCGGCAGATGGTGCGCCACCTGCGCTCCGAGGCGAGCGCGGGCCGCATGCTGCCGTTCGTCATCGAGTACCAGGGCCGTCTGGTGGGGCAGTTGACGGTCGCCGGGATCACCTGGGGCTCGATGTGCTCCGGGCACATCGGTTACTGGGTGGACGAGGCCGTGGCCGGACGGGGTGTGGTGCCGACGTCCGTCGCGATGGTCGTCGACCACTGTTTCCGCAGCGTCGGACTGCACCGCGTCGAGGTGTGCATTCGCCCCGAGAACGGCCCCAGCCGCAGGGTCGTGGAAAAACTCGGATTCCGCGAGGAAGGGCTGCGTCCGCGCTATCTCCACATCGACGGCGCGTGGCGCGACCATCTCGTGTTCGCGCTCACCGCGGAGGAAGTCCCCGACGGCCTCCTCGCCCGCTGGCGCCGCACCCGCGCGCGGGAGCGGTCCCGCGATGAGCTGCCCGGACGCGAGCCGCGCGACCACGGAATCCCGCACAGCCCCGGAAATTGAATATACGTTCGAATTGCGGTCCGGTATGACCGGCCCGGAACCGGCAATTACGGGATCTGGCGACCGTCCGATCGCATCCGTCACAAGAAAAGGTCGAAATATCAGCCAGATCGTGCGACACACCGGCCCAATTGGCGTATGGCCCCGTGCAAACCCCTCTACGGTGTGAGACGTGAGCAGCAGCGGCCTCATCTACGCAGTCATCGTCGGGGCCTGGGCCGCCTACTTGGTGCCGATGTGGCTCCGTAGGCAGGACGAGCTGAACGAAGCACGTCCGACGGAACGCTTCAGCACCGCCATCCGGCTGCTGTCCGGACGGGCGGGCATGGAGCGCCGGTACGCCAAGGACCTGCGGGCGCGCTCCGCCGACGAGGGGGAGCACGGCGTCCACGACCCGGATGCGATCACCGATTCGGTGGACGTCCGGGCCTTCGCCGTGTCCCAGACCCGTCCGCAGACCCAGGCGCCCGTACCGCCCCTCCCGGACGAGCGCCCGGAACCCGGCCGCGGCGGGCGGGCCCCGCAGGAACGCGGCGAACCGGCCGCCCCTCGCGGCGAGCAGGCCCCCGCACGCGGCCCCGCGGCCCCGAACCCGGCCGCCCAGGGCCGTGTCCCCGCCGCGCGCCGCTCCCCGGACGCCGCCCGCCGGGACCGCACCGCGCAGGCCGCCGCCGAGCGCGCCCGGCGCTCGAAGGTGCTCGCGCGCCGCCGGCGCACCATCACGATGCTGTTCCTCGCCTTCACGCTCGGCGCGGTCGTCGCCGCCGTCGGCGGGCTGGCGTTCCTGTGGGCGCCCGGCGTGCCGGCCGTGCTGCTCAGCGCCTACATCGCCTATCTGCGCTCCCAGGAGCGCCGCCGGTTCGCCTACCAGATGGACCGCCGCCAGGCCGAGGTCGCGGCCCAGCGGCTGCGCGAGAGGCGGCCCCGCCGCCGTCCCGCCGTCGACGAGGCCGACCCCGACGAACCGGAGGGCCCGGAAGCGGGCGCCGACACCGACCCCGGCCTGTCCGCCCTCGCCGCCGACCGGCGCGCGCTGGTCGAGCAGACCGACCACGCCGAGTGGGTCGACCAGCAGCGCGAGCGCAGCCGCCGGCCCGGCCAGGGCGGCGACAGCTGGGACCCGGTCCCCGTCCCGCTGCCCACGTACGTCACCGCCCCGGTCGCCCCGCGCGCCTCCGGCGACGTCGACCTCGGCGCCCCGGACACCTGGAGCTCCGCCCGCTCCAGCGCCGTACCGGCCGAGGGGACACAGGAGGCGGCCGAGGAGCCGGAGCCCCCGGCGGCCGACGACCGCGACACCGGCGACGGCCGTACCGACGCCCGCCGCGCCGCCTCCGCCCGCCGCTCCCGCGAGCGCGGACGCACCCCGCTGTTCGACCAGTACGAGGACGGCGACCGCCCCAAGGCCGCGAACGAGTAGTCCCCGGACCACGGATTTTTGAGCACCCCGATCGGGATGCTAAAGTTTCACTCGTTGCAAGGGCCTGTGGCGCAGTCCGGTAGCGCACCTCGTTCGCATCGAGGGGGCCAGGGGTTCAAATCCCCTCAGGTCCACGCAACGAAGCCCCGACCGGGTTCACCCGGCCGGGGCTTCGACTTGTTGTGCGGCACTTGTTCCGCACCCTGCCGACGCACTCCCGTCGGCGGCCGGCGCGGACGCGGAACGCCTCCCGGGCTCGAGGTGAGCCGGGAGGCGTTCGGTGTGGGGGCGGTGGGGTCAGGCGAGGGTCCACTTCTGGTTCGCGGCGCCCGAGCAGGTGCGGATCTGGAGCGGGGTGCCGTCGCCCGAGGCGTTGTCCTTCGTGGCCAGGCACTTGTCCGCGCCGACATTGGTCAGGTCGCGGGCGGAGGTGTGGACCCACTGCTGGGCCTTGGTGCCGTTGCAGGTGTAGAGCTGCACGGCCGCCCCGTCCGCGGTGGAGCCGCCGCGCACGTCCAGGCACTTGCCGAGGGCGCGCACGGTGCCGTCGCTGCCCAGGGTCCACTTCTGCGCGTCGACGCCGGTGCAGTCGTGGAGCTGGATCGGGGTCCCGTCCGCGGCCGAGGCGCCGGCGACGTCGACGCACATGCCGCCGACGCCCTTGATGGCGCCGGTCTTCGTGGCGCCGCCGTTGCCGCCGTCACCGGAGTTCCCGGTGCCGCCGGAGGCCGAGACGCGGACGTAGTCCACGGTCATCGTCTGCGGGAACTGCGTGTCCGCGTTCGGGCTGCCGGGCCAGTCGCCGCCGACGGCCAGGTTGAGGATCATGAAGAACGGGTGGTCGTAGACCCACTTCTTGCCGCCCAGGTCGGCCGGGGTGCGGGTCTGGTAGGTGGTGCCGTCGACGGACCAGGTGATCTTCTCGGGGCTCCAGTCCACCGCGAACACGTGGAAGGCGTCCGCGAAGGCCGCGCCGCCCGGCAGGTTGTACGCGGCGCCGATGCCGCCGCCGCCGGAGTAGCCGGGGCCGTGGAGGGTGCCGTGGACGGCGTTCGGCTCGTAGCCGACGTTCTCCATGATGTCGATCTCGCCGCTGTTGGGCCAGCCGACGCTGCCCAGGTCGTTGCCGAGCATCCAGAACGCGGGCCACATGCCCTGGCCGCGGGGCACCTTGATGCGGGCCTCGAAGTGGCCGTAGGCCTGGGTGAAGGTCTTGGCGGTGTTGAGGCGGGCGGAGGTGTACTGGCAGGCGCCGTACCAGCACTGGAGCCCGGGGTCGGTGTTCTTGCGGGCGGTGATGACGAGATTGCCGTTGCCGTCGAGGGCGGCGTTGTCCCTGCTGTCGCGGTAGTACTGCAACTCGTGGTTGCCGTTGCCGCCGCCTCCGGTCTCCAGCGTCCACTTGGCGGGGTCCGGGGCGCTGCCGGCCGGGCCGTCGAACTCGTCGGACCAGGTCACGGCGGTGGGGGCGGCGGCGTCGGCCCGGTCGGCGGACGGTCCCGTGGTGATGAAGGTGAAGGCGGCGGTGACCGCGGCGGAGACCAGCAGAACGGATCCGCCGAGCGACCACCGGCGTGCGCGGTGAGCGGCCATGACTGAACGCACCTTGTCTGTGGAGGGGTTCGTGGGGGAGCCCCGATGCTACGGACCGTTGACGGTGCAACCAACTGCCCGGTTTGTGTTCCAACAAGCGCTGACCTGCGGTTACTTGACGCCCTAAGGGTGCCGGTCGATCGCTTAAAGAGCGCTTAAGGTCGGCTTAAGCGGTGGGTCGGGCGGACCGGGCCCTCACCGCAACTCCTTCGCGTAGCAGCGGCTGTCCTCGTGGAAGCGGTAGTAGCCGAACTTCTCGCACGGCTCGTAGCCGCTGGAGACGTAGAGGGCGATGGCCTCGGGCTGCTTGGTGCCGGTCTCCAGGACCATGCGGACCCGGCCGGCGGCACGGGCGTCCTCCTCCAGGGCGGCCAGGATGCGGCGGGCGAGGCCCCGGCCGCGCATCTGCTCGATCACGTACATGCGCTTCAGCTCGGCGTCTCCGTCCCGGTTGCCCTCGCCGTTGGCGTCCTGGACGCGCCAGCCGCCGGAGGCGACCGGGACACCGAGCTCGTCGTAGGCGATCAGGTAGGTGCCGTTGGGGGGACGGAAGTCCGCGGGGTCCATGGGAGTGGCGTCGCCGCCGTCGCCGTAGCGGATGTCGTACTCGGCCTGGACGGCTGCGTCCAGCTTCACGGCGTCGGGGTGGTCGTAGGGGACCGGGCGGATTTCCATGGCGAATACCGTAAAACATGCCCGGACCTGCGCGTGTCGTATCGTGCCCTGGTGCTCACTGTGACCTCTGTCAACGTCAACGGACTCCGGGCCGCCGCCAAAAAAGGCTTCGTGGAGTGGCTCGCCGGTACCTCCGCCGATGTGCTGTGCCTCCAGGAGGTACGGGCCGAGGCGGCGCAGCTGCCGGAGGCGGTGCGGGAGCCCGAGGGGTGGCACGTGGTGCACGCGCCGGCCGCCGCCAAGGGACGCGCGGGCGTCTCGCTGTACACCCGGCGCGAGCCCGAGCGGGTGCGGATCGGATTCGGCTCGGCGGAGTTCGACGGCAGCGGGCGGTACGTCGAGGCGGACCTGCCCGGTGTGACGGTCGCCTCCCTGTACCTGCCGTCCGGCGAGGTCGGCACGGAGCGGCAGGACGAGAAGGTCCGCTTCATGGACGCGTTCCTGGCGCACCTCAAGGAGCTGCGGGAGAAGGCCGCCGCCGACGGGCGCGAGGTCGTCGTCTGCGGCGACTGGAACATCGCGCACGAGAAGGCCGACCTGAGGAACTGGCGCGGCAACACCAAGAACTCCGGCTTCCTGCCCGAGGAGCGGGAGTGGCTCTCCCGCGTCCTCGACCCGGCCGACGGCGGCTACGTCGACGTGGTGCGCGCCCTGCACCCGGACGTGGAGGGCCCCTACTCGTGGTGGTCGTACCGCGGGCGCGCCTTCGACAACGACACGGGATGGCGCATCGACTACCAGATGGCCACCCCGGGTCTCGCGGCCCGCGCGGTCAAGGCGTACGTGGAGCGCGCGGCCACGCACGCCGAGCGCTGGTCGGACCATGCGCCGGTGACCGTGGTCTTCGACGGCGTTCCCGGGCGGCATTGACCCGTGATCCGGGCGCCCGAATGACCTCTGCCGAGGGCCCGTCACGACCGTAACGTCGTGGTCATGACGGTCGAGGGCACCACCACCGGCAGCATCCGCGTCGACTTCGCCGAGGCGGTGCCCAAGGCGTTCAAGGCGCTCATCTCCTTCGACGCGGCGGCCCGCGAGGGATTGGACCCGGCACTCGTCGAACTGGTCCAGATCCGGTCCTCGCAGCTCAACGGCTGCGCGTACTGCCTGCACCTGCACACCTCCGAGGCCCGTGAGGCGGGGGAGAGCGAGGAGCGGCTGCACATGATCTCCGTGTGGCGGGAGGCGGGGAGCTTCTTCACGGAGCCCGAGCGGGCCGCGCTCGGCCTCGCCGAAGCGGTCACCCTGGTCTCCGGCGGCGGGGTGCCGGACGCGGTCTACCGCCGTGCCGCCGCGACGTTCGGCGAGGAGGAACTGGCCCGCCTGCTCGCCGTGATCCTCGCCGTCAACACCTGGAACCGCATCGCCCTGAGCACCGCCAAGGCGCCGGGCGCCGCCCCGCGACGAGCCCGCCGGTGACCGCCGGTACCGCCGGGAACCCGGCGGACGGCTGACGAGGGCGCCGGAGGGCAGGCCGCCCTTCCCGCCCCGAGGCGGTCAGTCCCCGTCAGGCGGGGGAGGGAGGATGCCGCAGAGGGCGTCGAGCGCCGCCCCGAAGGCGTGGTCGGCAGGCGCGGCGTAGCCGACGACCAGGCCGTCGTGCGCGGGCATCCGGGCGGCCGGGTGCCGGAAGCCGGCGAGCCCGTCCACGGCGATGCGCTGCCAGGCCGCGGCCTTGACGACCGACCGTTCGCTCCCGGGTGGGAGCCGCAGCACCGCGTGCAGCCCGGCGGCGATTCCGGCGGGTGCGACATGCGGCGCACGGCGGGCGAGAAGGGCGACCAGCCGGTCCCTGCGGTCCCGGTAGCGCTGCCGGCTCCGGCGGATGTGCCGGTCGTAGTGGCCCGACTCGATGAAGTCGGCGAGGGTCAGCTGGTCGGTGACACCGGCCCACGCCTCGCGTTCGCCCTTGGCCCGCAGCACGGGCTCCACCAGGTGGTCCGGCAGCACCATCCACCCCAGCCGCAGTGCGGGGGAGAGGCTCTTGCTGAGCGAGCCCAGGTACACGACGCGCTGCGGATCGAGCCCCTGGACGGCGCCCACCGGCTCACGGTCGTAACGGAACTCCCCGTCGTAGTCGTCCTCCAGCAGGACGCCCCCGCTGGAGCGCGCCCAGTCCACCGCGGCGACCCGCCGCTCGGGGTGGAGCGGCCCTCCGGTGGGGAACTGGTGGGCCGGGGTGAGCAGCGCCGCCCGTACCCCCTTCAGCGCCGACAGCTCCGTGGTGCGTGCCCCGTGCTCGTCCAGCGCCAGGGGGACGGTCCGCACCCGCGCGGCCTCCAGGACCGACCGGTGGAACGGCAACCCGTAGGACTCCACGGCCAGAGGGCCGCGCAGGACCTTCCCGCCGAAGAGCAGTCTCAGGGCGTGCGCGACACCGGAGCACACGACGATCGTCTCCGGGTTGGTGCGCACGCCCCGCACACGGGAGAGGTACCCGGCGAGGGCGCGTCTCAGCTCGGGCCGTCCGCGGGGGACACCGGGCCCGAACGCCTCACTGGGCGCCGCGTTCAACGCCCGCCGTGCGGCGGCCAGCCAGGCTGTACGGGGGAAGGACGAGACATCGGGCAGGCCCTGGCGCAGATTGTGGGCCGGCGGTTCGGGACGGACCGGCACCGGCTTGGGCACGCGCGGGGAAGCGGTGGGCGCGGCCAGGGGCGCTACTCGCGTCCCCGACCCCTGACGGGCGACCAGCCAGCCCTCGGCGACGAGTTCGGCGTAGGTCTCGGCGACGGTGTTGCGGGCCAGTCCGAGGTCGGCGGCGAGCGATCGGTACGGCGGGAGGCGGGTGCCCGGGGCCAGCCGCCCCTCCGCGATCGCCTCGCGCAGCGCGCGGCCGAGCACGGCGCGGCGGCTGCCGCCCCCGGCCGTGTCCAGGTCCAGGTGCAGGTCGCTGCCGATGCGCTCGGCCGGATTGACCCATGAATCCGTCATGGGAATGCACCCTACGCGGGGTCTTTCGCATCCGTAGCGTGGTGGTCACGAGGAACGGGGGCCCGGCGCGGGGCCGGGGCCGGACACGGCCCCGACGACCGTGCGGGTCCCCTCCTCGCCGTCGCAACCGACCCTGCCCGAGGAGACACCCGTGAACGCGTCCACCCAGCCCGTCCTCGTCCGCGCCGGCTCCGCCGAGACGCTGCAGGACGGGGCCGCCAGCCTCATCACCCTGCTCGCCGACTCCGACGGGACCCAGGGAGCACTGACGGCCAACCGGGCCACCCTCCGCAAGGGCTCTCCCGGCGCGCCCGCGCACTTCCACACCCGGGCGACCGAGATGTTCTTCGTGCTCGGCGGGAGCCTGCGCGTGCTGCTGGGCGACCGGATCGTCACCCTGGAGGCGGGGGACTTCGTGACGGTGCCGCCGCGGCTGCCGCACGCCTTCGCCCCCGCGCGGGACGAGGAGGCCGACGTGCTGGTCGCCTTCACCCCCGGCATGGACCGCTTCGACTACTACCGTCTGCTGGAGCGCGTGTACCGGGGGGAGGCCGACGTCGAGGACATCAAGGCCAGTTCCGAGCGGTACGACAACCACTACTGCGCCAGCCCGCTCTGGCAGGCGGAGGTGGCCGGGGTCTGACGGCCGACAAGGCGTCCCGGGCCTTCGGCTCGGCTCAGTCCTGCTTCCGCAGCCTCCGGTCCAGCGCCAGCGACAGCTCCGCGTCCACCACGCTGCGGGCCAGGGGGCGCAGGCGGTGGAGCGTTTCCTCCGGGGCGTGGCGGAGGATCAGATCGGCGAAGAGGTCGGCGAGGGCGTCGGCGTGGGTGCGGACCTCCGCGCCGGTGCGGAGCACCTCGCCGAGCGGGATGCCCTCGCGGACCAGCGCGGACGACACCTCCAGCAGGCGGCGGCTGATGTGGACGATCTCCTCGCCGTCGACGCCGAGGTAGCCGAGGTCCAGGGCGGCGGCCAGGTTCTCCGGGGTGACCTCGCCGGCGAAGTGGTCGGCGAGTTCCTCGGGGGTGAGGCGGACCGGGGTCTCCTCGGTGGGGGCCTCCATGCCGAGGAGTTCGCCGACGCCGCGGCCGTGGTCGAAGGCCTCGGCCAGCTCGGCTATGCCGTTCAGGGTGTGGCCGCGTTCCAGCAGCGCCGTGATGGTGCGCAGGCGGGCCAGGTGGTGGTCGTCGTACCAGGCGATGCGGCCCTCGCGGCGCGGCGGCGGGATCAGCTTGCGCTCGCGGTAGAAGCGCAGGGTGCGCACGGTGATGCCGGCGAGCCGGGCCAGTTCCTCCATGCGGTACTGGCGCGGTTCCGTGGGGGTGCCGCTGTCGTCTGCCACGCCTGAAGCCTAGGTCGTACCGCCGGTAACTTTCTTCGCGCGCCCCCTACCCATGAGTACGGAGCTGTTCTACGCTCCCCATTGCGCCAGTAATCACTGGCATGGTTCTGAGCGATGCGCGGAGGTCAAGGGATGGCCGAGCACGAGCATGTGCGGGTTGCGGTGATCGGGTCGGGATTCGGCGGGCTCGGGGCCGCCGTGCGGCTGCGCCGCGAAGGGATCACGGACTTCGTCGTCCTGGAGCGGGCCGGCGGCGTCGGCGGCACCTGGCGCGACAACAGCTACCCCGGGTGCGCCTGCGACGTGCCCTCGCACCTGTACTCCTTCTCCTTCGCGCCCAACCCCGACTGGCCGCGCTCCTTCTCCGGCCAGGAGCACATCCGCGCCTACCTGGAGCGCGTCACCGACACCTTCGGGCTCCGCCCGCACCTCCGCTTCAACGCCGAGGTCAAGCGGATGACCTGGGACGCCGAGCGGCTGCGCTGGGACATCGAGACCACCGCCGGCAACTGGAGCGCGGACGTCGTCGTCTCCGCCACCGGACCGCTGTCCGAGCCCAAGCTGCCGGACCTGCCCGGACTCGACGGCTTCCCCGGCAAGGTGTTCCACTCCGCCCGCTGGGACCACGACTACGACCTGCGCGGCAAGCGCGTCGCCGTGATCGGCACCGGCGCCTCCGCGATCCAGATCGTCCCGTCGATCCAGCCGCAGGTGGAGAAGCTCACCCTGTTCCAGCGCACTCCCGCCTGGGTGCTGCCCCGCATGGACCGGCCCATCGGCGCCGCCGAACGCGCCGTGCACCGGGCGCTGCCCTTCACCACCAAGCTGCGCCGCGGGGTGCTGTGGGGCCTGCGCGAACTCCAGGTCCAGGCGTTCACCAAGCACCCCGGCGAGCTCGGGTTCGTCGAGCAGCTCGCCAAGCGGAACATGGCCCGGGCCGTCAAGGACCCGGCGCTCCGCGCCAAGCTCACCCCCGACTACCGCATCGGCTGCAAGCGGATCCTGCTGTCCAGCACGTACTACCCGGCCCTCGCGCAGCCCAACGTGGACGTCGTCGCGAGCGGGCTGAGCGAGGTGCGCGGCTCGACCCTGGTCGCCGCCGACGGCACCGAGCTGGCGCGGGGCCACTCCCGGGAGGGCGGCGACCCCGTGGTGCACGCGGAGGAGGCCGCGCTCGCCAAGGCCGACCCCACCGACCCCCGGCTGGCCGGCGCCACCGTCTACTCCAGCCTGGAGCCGTGCGCCCGCCGCGCGTCCCGGCCGGCGCCCTGCGCGCGGCTGATCCTGGACGCCGGCGTGCGCCGGGTGGTCACGGCCTGGCGTGAGCCGGACACCTTCGTGACGGACGCCGACGGCAGCGCGGTGCTGGCGGACGGGGGCGCCACGGTGCTGGTCCTGCCGGAGTACGAGCAGCGCGCGAAGGCGCCGAACGCGCATCTGCTGGGCGGCTGAACGCCCCCGAGGGAAAGGGATGTGCGGGGGACTCCGCGGATGCCGTACACTGGTGTCTACCGACGCGGGGTGGAGCAGCTCGGTAGCTCGCTGGGCTCATAACCCAGAGGTCGCAGGTTCAAATCCTGTCCCCGCTACTGAAGGCCGAGGGCCGGAATCCGAAAAGGGTTCCGGCCCTCGGTGTTTCTCCATGGCGCCACTCGCATCCACTCGCAGCCACTTGCTTCCCCGCCCTTCACGCACAGTGAGCGAACGGCCTCGCATCGCATAACAACTGACGCACCGTCAGATCCGGCTCCTCGTCCGAGGCGGAGTCAACTCGCCCGTTTTCGCCCGCTCATGGCGCTTACGTCCGTGCGGAAATCGTTAACGATCAAGAGGAACAGCTTGGAATCCGGCCCCCGCGTCTATTAACGTTCGATAACGCAGCGCGGTCGTCCCAGCCGTCACAGAAGTCGGCTCCGTGCGCACGCGCCGAATCCCGCGAGGGAACCGGGGAACCACCTCAATGGGGTGAATCGGGCGGACACCGCCGTGGAAACACGGTCGTGGACGCGCGTAGGAGACCTTCCTGCTCCGAACCCGTCAGCTAACCCGGTAGGCGAGAAGGAAGGAAAGGAGCGCGCCCACGTGGCGTCCAACCCGCCTGCCCCCGAGGCCCCGTTCAAGCCGAGCGACACCTTCGCCTACGGCGCCCCCGGCGCCGACGAGGGGCCCTTCGAGGAGTGGAACCCCACCGCGGAGTCCGTGCGCCCCGTGCGCGGCCGGCACCGCGTCGCCAAGCAGCGCGGAGGCGGACTCGCCCGCAGCTCCACCGTCCTCGGTGTCGGCGTCATAGCCGCCGTCGGCGCCGGCGGCATGGCCAGCGCCCAGACCGGCAAGCCGCCCGTCTCCATCTCCGTGCCCGACCTGCCCAACGTGGGTTCCCTCATCTCCGACGAGGAAACGCCGAAGGGCTCCACCACCCCCCTCAGCGACATCGGCATGGTCTCCGCCGACGCCGAGGAGGGCGCCGCCGACGCCGGCGAGGCGCTGCGCGCCCGCATCATGGCGCAGGTCGAGCAGCAGCAGGGCCAGGCGCAGAGCAAGGCGCAGGCCGCCGCCCTCGCCGCCGCCGAGAAGGAGGCCGCCGAGGCCGCCGCCAAGGCGGAGAAGGAGGCCAAGGAGAAGGCCGAGGCCGCGAAGAAGAAGGCGGAGGAGGAGGCCGCGAAGAAGGCCGAGGCCGAGCGTCTCGCCGAGCTGGCCAAGCAGTACGCCCTGCCGACCTCCTCGTACACCATCACCTCGACCTTCGGTCAGGCCGGTGCCTACTGGTCCTCCGGCTACCACACCGGTCTCGACTTCGCCGCCCCCACCGGCACCCTGATCAAGGCCGTCCACACCGGCACGATCACCTCCGCCGGCTGGGACGGCAGCTACGGCTACAAGACCGTGCTCACCCTCGACGACGGCACCGAGATCTGGTACGCCCACCAGTCGTCGATCAACGTCAGCGTCGGCCAGAAGGTCAACACCGGCGACGTGATCGGCCGCGTCGGCGCCACCGGCAACGTGACCGGCGCCCACCTCCACCTCGAGGTCCACACCGCCGGCTCCGGCGGCATCGACCCGGCCGCCTGGCTGGCCGGCAAGGGCCTCAGCATCTGAACCACCCCGGCGGCCGCGACCCGGCCGCCGTCGCCGTGAACGCCGGCAGTCCCGACGACGACCCCCCGACGTCAGGGCTGCCGGTTCCGCGTGTCCGGGATTCCGTCAGCGGCGGTAGGGGTTCTCCCCGTACGCCGGATACGGCGGCTGCCCCGATGCCTGCCCGGGGGCCTGCCCCGGCGCCGCCCACGCCGCGGGCACCGGCCCGTACGCCCAGCCCGCGCCGTACGGCACCGGGGGCGCCGTGAGCCGGGCCGCGTGCTCCAGCGCCGGGCGGGCCGCCGCCCGCCGGTGCCACAGCTCCAGCAGCAGCTCCCGCTCCCGGGTCACGAAGTCCGCCCCCGCCTTCCCCGCGCGGCCCCGGTGCCGCAGGAACGCCAGCGACGTCGCGTACGCCTCGTACTGGGCGACCGCCCGCGCCGCCGGCCGGCCCCCGTGCTCGCGGGCGAACTTCCGGGCGAGGCGCCGGGCCCGCATCGAACCCAGCGCGAACGGCTCCGCCGGACGCAGCCAGCCGGCCACCGCGTACGCGGGCAGCTCCGTGCGCACCGTGCGCAGCTCCCGCTGCCGCGTCCACACCACCAGCCAGGTCAGCAGCCCGAACGTCGGCACCATGAACGCCCCGTACACCGCGATGAAGCCGAACTGGCCCAGCGTCGCGGAGCCGTTCCACAGGGCGTGCATGCCCATCGCCAGCAGCAGCCCGGCGAGCGGGAACAGCACGCGCCGCACCCGCTGCCGGTCGGCGGACAGCGCGGCCGCGCCGAAACCGATGCCGGTGAGCACGGTGAACAGGGGGTGGGCGAAGGGCGACATGACGATGCGGACGAAGAAGGTCGCCGCGGTGACCGAGGCGACGCCGCTGCCGCCGGTGAGCTGGTCGGTGCCGAAGGCGTTGCCCAGGTAGAGGACGTTCTCCGTGAACGCGAAGCCGGTCGCGGTGAACCCGGCTGCCACCACGCCGTCGAGGATGCCGCCGAAGTCCCGTCTGCGGAACAGGAAGAGCAGCAGCACCGCCGCCGCCTTCGCGGTCTCCTCCACCACCGGCGCGATGACGGTCGCGCCCAGGGTGTCGGCGCCGGCCGGGTCGGCGGTGGTCGTCGCTATCCACCGGGTGGCGAAGCTGTTCGCCACGATCGCGATCAGCGCCGCCGCGCACGCCCCCCAGGCGAAGGCGAACAGCAGGTTCCGCCAGGGGCCCGGCTCCACCCGGCCCAGCCAGCGGAAGGCCGCCAGCAGCAGCGGCACGGGCAGCACGGCCAGCCCCAGGCCGACCAGGAAGCCCTGCGTGCCGGTCTGCTCCCGCACCAGCGCGAGGATCACCAGACCGGACAGCGCCAGCAGCGTGACCACCGTCCCGTAGCGCACCGCCGGGCGCTGCCACCAGTGCGGGTGCCGCTGCGTGCTGCCGGGAGCTGCGCCGGGACGTGGCGGGTACGGAGGGCTGCTGGCCACGGATTCGACCCTAACGAGAAAGGGGCAGGGCTGCGTGCCGGCTCGAGGAGACCGGGGAGGTCAGGCGGGGTCCCCGGCCCGGTGCCCGGCGCGGTCGTCGTGCGGTACGCGGCGGAAGAGCAGGTCGTTCACCACATGACCCTTGTCCAGCCCCTGCCGCTCGAAACGGGTCAGCGGCCGGAACCCGGGACGCGGCGCGAAACCGCCGTCCTCCCGGGTGTTCTCGAAGTCGGGGTGCGCGGTGAGCACCTCGAGCATCTGCTCCGCGTACGGCTCCCAGTCGGTGGCGCAGTGCAGGACCGCGCCCGGCGCCAGGCGGGACGCGGCCAGGGTCAGGAACTCCGGCTGGATCAGCCGCCGCTTGTGGTGCCGCTTCTTCGGCCACGGATCGGGGAAGAAGACGCGCAGCCCGCTCAGCGCGTCCGGGGCGAGCATCTCGCGGAGCAGGATGATCGCGTCCCCGTTCGCCACCCGTACGTTGGCCAGGCCGCGCTCCTCGGCGAGGTGCAGCAGATGCCCCTGCCCGGGGGTGTGGACGTCCACGGCGAGGACGTTCGTCCCCGGGTCGGCGGCGGCCATCTGCGCCGTCGCCTCGCCCATGCCGAAGCCGATCTCGAGGACGACCGGCCGGCCGTTCCCGAACAGCTCGGCCAGGTCAAGCCGGCGGCTGCCGTCGACGTCGAGCCCCCACACCGGCCACAGCCGCTGCAAGGCGTCCGCCTGACCTGCGGTGACGCGGCTGCGGCGGGGCTGGAAGGAGCGGATCCGGCGCTCGAAATGGGACCCGGCGGGGTCCGCCTTCGGGCCGTCGGGGAACCGCGGCTCCCCCTTCGCGCGGGCGCGGGGGACCGGCTCGCCGGCGGGCCGCTCGGCGTGCGGTGCTTCAGGGGTGCTCATCACGGATTCAGACACAGTGCCCTCGATTTTACGGGGACGACGCGCACGGCGGCCCGGCCCGACTCCCGCCCACAGCGACCCGCCCGGCTCCCCGCTCTCACCGCTCGCTCTCGGCGAGGCCGGCCAGCGCACGGCGGGCGATCTCCCGGCCGATCGGCAGCGACGCCGTCGCGGCGGGCGAGGGGGCGTTCAGCACGTGCACCGCGCGGGGCGCCTCCCGGATCAGGAAGTCGTCGACCAGCGTGCCGTCGCGCAGCACCGCCTGCGCCCGCACCCCGGCCGCCGTCGGCACCAGGTCCTCGTCCCGCACGGCGGGCAGCAGCCGGCGCACGGCCCGCGCGAAGGCGGGCTTGGACAGCGAACGGTGCAGCTCCCCGGCGCCGTACCGCCAGTGGCGGCGGGCCAGCTGCCAGGAGCCCGGCCAGGCCAGGGTCGCCCCCAGCTCCCGCGGCCGCACCGTCCGCCAGTCGTACCCCTCGCGGGCCAGCGCCGGGACCGCGTTCGGCCCCACGTGCACGCCGCCGTCCGTGCCCCGGGTGAGGTGGACGCCGAGGAACGGGAACGCCGGGTCCGGCACCGGGTAGACCAGGCCCCGCACCAGCTCGGGGCGGGCCAGCTCGTAGTACTCCCCGCGGAACGGCACGATGCGGGCGCCGGGCTCGTCGCCCGTGAGCAGCGCGATCCGGTCGCAGTGCAGCCCCGCGCAGTTCACCAGCAGGCGCGCGCGCACGATGTCGCCGGCCGCCGTCAGCACGGCCACCCCCCGGCCCGGGCGGCGGTCGACGCGGACCACCTCCGCGCCGTGGCGCAGGTCGGCGCCGGATGCCTCCGCGAGCCGGCGGGCCACCGCCTTGTAGTCGCAGATGCCGGTGGTGCCCACGTGGATGGCGGCGAGGCCCTCGACCTCAGGCTCGTACTCCGCGATCTGCGCGCCGCACAGCTCGCGCACCGTGAGGCCGTTCTCCCGGCCGCGCTGCACCAGGGCGTGCAGCCGGGGCAGCTCCTCGCGCTCCGTGGCGACGATCAGCTTGCCCGTCACCGCGTGCGGGATGTCGTACTCGGCGCAGAACTTGACCATCTCGGCCGCGCCCGACACCGCGTACCGCGCCTTCAGCGAGCCGGGGCGGTAGTAGATGCCGCTGTGGATCACCCCGCTGTTGCGGCCCGTCTGGTGCCGCGCCGGCCCCGCCTCCTTCTCCAGCACGGTCACCCGCGTGCCCGGAGCCGCCCGCCCCAGGGCGTACGCCGTCGACAGGCCGACGATCCCGCCGCCGATCACCACCACGTCACAGTCGAACGACCCCGCCGCCACCTGCGCCACCTCCCGCGTCGATAGTGCACTGCGCCACTGACACCGGCTTCAAACCAAGGGCGGGGCGGGACGGGTCAGGCCGTGGTCATCAGCAGCGGGCGGGCGCGCTCGCGCAGCTCGACCACGCGCGGCTCGTCGCCGTACGGCTCCAGCCGGTGCAGCAGGTCCTTGACGTACTCCGTGGTGCGCGCGGAGGAGATGCGGCCCGCCACCTCCACGGCCCGTACGCCCTGCTCGCAGGCCGCGTCCAGGTTCCCGGACTCCAGTTCGGCGACCGCGGAGACCACGAGGCGCAGGCCGTGCGAGCGCACGAACTCCTCGGTGGGCTTCGACAGCGCCTGCTCGGTGAAGCGGCGCACCTGGCGGGGCGCGTTCAGGTCGCGGTAGCACTCGGCCGCGTCGGCGGCGAACCGGTCGTAGGAGTAGAAGCCGAGCCAGGTCGGGTCGCTGTCGCCGGGACGGGACCGCTCCAGCCAGCTCTCCGCCGACTTCAGCGCGGCGCCGGCCGCCTGCGCGTCCCCGGCGCGCGCGTGCGCGCGTGCCTCGACGAGGCGGAAGAAGCTCAGGGTGCGGGCGGTGGCCAGGCCGCGGTTGCGCTCCAGCGCCGCCTGGGCGAGATCCACGCCCTCGTCGCCGAAGCCGCGGTACGTCGCCTGGAGCGACATCGACGCCAGGACGTACCCGCCGAGCGGCACGTCGGCCGCCGCGCGGGCCAGGCGCAGCGCCTGGATGTAGTAGCGCTGCGCCGCCTCCTGCTGGCCGGTGTCGAACGCCATCCAGCCCGCGAGACGGGTGAGTTCGGCCGCCGCGCCGAAGAGGGAGCGGCCCACGTCGTCGGAGTAGGAGCCGAGCAGCAGCGGGGCCGCCTCGACCCTCAGGCACTCGGGGACCATCGACGAACGCCAGTCGCCGCCGCCGTACTTGGAGTCCCAGCGCCGGGCGTCCTCCGCGGCCTCCCGCAGTTTGCGTACATCGCTGTGGCCGACTTTGAGCGGTGCGCCGGAGCCGTCGGACGGGCTCGCCTCGCGCGCGACCGAGCTGTCGGCCGGGGTTATCAGCCACCGTGAGGCGGGCGTGGCGTACGCGCTCACCGCGAACGACCCGGCGAGCGACTGCCAGATGCCGCCGGAGCCCGCCCTGCGGCCGGCCAGGTCCAGCCGGTAGAGCTCCGTCGCGGACTTCACCGCCTGGCCGACGTCGCGCGGGAAGGCGAGACCCACCTCGGGCGCGGGATCGGCGTCCGCCAGGCCGATCTCGTGCAGCGGCACGGGGCGGCCCAGCTTCTGCCCGATGGCCGCGGCGATCAGGTGCGGCGCGGCGCCCTGCGGCACCATGCCCTTCGACACCCAGCGCGCCACCGACGTCTTGTCGTAGCGCAGCGTCAGGCCGCGCTGGGCGCCGAGGTCGTTGACGCGCCGCGCGAGGCCGGCGTTGCTGATTCCCGCGAGGGCGAGAACGGCGCCGAGTTTTTCGTTCGGCCCGCGTTGCTCCCTGGACATGCGCCACCCCTCGACACAGACGGCTGCCGCTCTGGCATAACCACGCGGCATTCGTAAACCCAGCGTAGTTCGCCGCATCCCAAGCGTTAAGGGGCATTCTTCCGGATGGCGGGATTGTGGTCCGTACTGAAGTGCGGGTCCGATACGCGCAGTTGCGGCGTGCTCCCGGTGTGTGGCCGTGCGCCCGTCCGTGCGCTCTTCTCCGGCCATCACGGGAGCGGTTCCATGGTCCGTGCGTGGGTCGGCCCGCTGTACTGGATCCAGCGGGCTGGGGGAACACCGCCGCCTTCATCCCCGCGGGCGGCGGAACGGTCCGGGAGGCGCGCTCCGCCTCCCGGACCGTACGGCCCCCGGCGATGCGCAAAGCCTGTACGGAGCGTGTTCGAGTGTGATCTCGCCGCTCCGATTTGGCCGAAAGTCGACGCCACTCGTTTCGGTGTATCCGGGCTTCTATCCAGGTAGTTGAGGGCGCGTAAGGGGTTTTAGGGGCGCGCTACGGGGGCGCATTCGCGTCGAAGTGGCCTGGTGAACGGCGGCCCACGAGATGTCGATCTCCGCGCCTCGCGCGGGTGTTCGGGCGCATGCGGGGTCAACGCCCCCGGAGGGTGGGTGTATCCGCCGGGGCGCATTCGACGGAGCACACACCGCTCCGGCGGCGTTACCGCGCGCCTCCTTCATGGCAGCATGGGGAACCGGTTCGTACGGTGCACTGGTTGTCCACAGCTTGTGGAGGCGGCGATGCGGTGGTTGGTGGGATGGAGCAGCACCGCCGCGGCGGCCGGGGGATACGGCCCCGTCGGCTCCGCCGGTTCGGGCGGTGTCGACGGTGAAACCCTGCAACCCGTCGGCGCCCACCCGCTGTGGAACGACCCCGACCCGCTGTGGGCGGTCGGCGACTGGCGCCCCGACGAGGTGCGGGTGGTCTCCGCGGACGAGCAGACCCGCATCGCCGTCCTCGGCACCTGCGGCGCCTCCGACGAACAGCTGCGCGTCGCCCTGTTCGCCGCCCGCGGCGGCGCCCTGCGCCACCTGACCGCCTGGCCCGGCAGCTACACCGCCGTCGTCCAGGTCGGACGCCGCATCACCGTGTGCGGGGACCTCGCCGGCGCCCGGCCCGTCTTCCACACCACCTTCGAAAGGGGCGTCGCCTACGCCACCGCCGCCCTGCCGCTCGCCGACCTCGTCGAGGCCAACCTCGACTTCGGACACCTCGCCGCACTGCTCGCGGCGCCCGACGTGCCGGCCGCGCTCCAGGACTCCACCCCGTACGAGGGCGTGAAGCGCGTTCCGCCGGGGCACGCGCTGATCCTGCGCGCCGGGGCCCGGGAGATCGCCGGCTACGAACCCGTCGCCTCGCTGGCCGTCGCCGCCCCGCCCGCCGACCCCGACCACGCGGTGGACGCCGTGCGCGACGCACTGGTGGACGCCGTGCGGGCCCGGCTGGCCGCGCCCCGGCACGTCCCCGGCGCGGACATGGACCCCGGCCCGGTGCCCGGCATGGGGCCCGCGGAACGGCGCGCCGCGCGGGGGACGCCCGTGGCGGGCATCGGGGCCGACCTGTCCGGCGGTCCGGCGTCGGGCGCTCTGGCGCTGCTGGCCGCCGGGCTGCCCGGAAGACCCGGCACCGTGCTGGGGCACGGGACCGGCGCGGGGGAGCGGCTGCTGGCCGTCACCTTCAACGACCTCGCCGCCGGCGGGGCAGGGGGGCGCGACGAAGGCGAACTGGAGCGGGCGGGGGCACTCGCCGCCAATCCCCGGCTGCACCATGTGGTGGTAGCCGGTGAGGAGTCGACCCTTCCGTACGTCGACCTGGACGTCCCGCTGACCGACGAGCCGGGGCCGTCGCTGGTCGCCGCGGCGCGGCACCGGGCGCGGCTGGCCGCGGGCAGCGCGGACCACTTCACCGGGTACGGGGCGAAGCAGGTGCTCGACGCCCATCCGGCGCGGCTGGCCGACCTGCTGATGGACCGCAAGCGGCGCCATCTCGTGCGGCCGGTCGCCGCCCTGGCGAAGGCCGACGGGTCCGTGATGGTGCCCGCGCGGGTCTACGCGGCGGCGCGGAGGCTCGCGCGGACGCCGTACCGGACGGGGCTGGAGGCCCTGGCCCAGCGGCTGCTGCACCGCAAGCTGGACGACGACGGCCCTGGCGGGGCCGCGGACGCCTCGCTGGCCGCGCTGACCTGGGGGCGGCCGGGGCCCGCGGCGCGGTGGCTGACCGGAGAGGCGCTGGCTGAAGTATCGGTTCGCCTCCAGGCGTCGACCTGGCGGTCGGAGGTCGGGCCGGGGCAGCGGCCGGGTGACTTCCGGGCGCGGGCGGCGCTCGCGCGGTACGCGGCGGACGTGCGGGTGCTGGAACAGGCGGCGGAGATCCGCTCCCAGCGGCTGCACGCGCCGTTCCTCGACAACCAGGTGGTGCGGGCGTGCAGGGCCCTGCCGGAGGCGCTGCGGGTACGGCCGGGGGCGCGGGCGGCGATCCTGCGGTCCGTGCTGGAGGGTGCGGGGGTGCGGGAGC
>MUNG01000197.1 GCA_002154585.1 Streptomyces pseudogriseolus | reverse complement strand
CGCTGCGGCCCTTCGAGCTGAGGACGCTGCGGCTGAAGCGGGCGTGACCGGGTGGGGGCCCCGGCCGCCGTCCCGCGCCCGAGGGCGGCGGAACGCGCGGTCGCGGGCCCCGTATGCTCGGCCGCGCCCGCCCCGTGATCACGACAAGGAGCAGTCCGGCATGAGCGACCTCCCCGCCCCCACGGCTCCGGACCGGCCGGTCCGCCGGAGACTCGGCCGCAGCGGCGTGGAGGTCACCCCGCTCGCCCTTGGCACCTCGGGCATCGCCGGTCTCTACACCCCGGTCCCCGAGGAGCAGGCGTACGAGGCGGTGCGCGCGGCGCTCAGGCGGGGCATCCGCCACTTCGACACCGCCCCGCACTACGGGCTCGGCCTCGCCGAACGCCGGCTGGGCGCCGTCCTGCGGGGGCTGCCCCGCGACACGTACACGGTGTCCACCAAGGTGGGCCGCCGCCTCGAACCGTCCGACGCGGGCGGCGACGACCTCGCCCACGGCTTCGCCGTGCCCGCCACCCACCGCCGCGTCTGGGACTTCAGCGCCGACGGCGTGCGCCGCGGGCTCGAGGCGAGCCTGGAACGCCTCGGCCTGGACCGGGTGGACGTCGTCCTCCTCCACGACCCCGACGACCACGAGGAACAGGCCTTCCACGAGGCCTACCCGGCGCTCGAACGGCTGCGCTCCGAGGGCGTCGTCGGGGCCATCGGCGCCGGCATGAACCAGACCGCGATGCTCACCCGCTTCGTCCGCGACACCGACGTCGACGTGGTGCTGTGCGCGAACCGGCACACCCTGCTCGACCGCGGTGCGGCGGCCGAGCTGCTGCCCGCCGCGCTGGACCGCGGGGTGTCCGTCCTGGTCGGCGGCGTCTTCAACTCCGGCCTGCTGGCCGACCCCCGGCCGGGCGTCACCTACGACTACGCGGCGGCCCCCGCCGCACTCCTCGAGCGCGCCCTGCGGATCAAGGAGGCCGCCGAGCGGCACGGCACCTCGCTGCGCGCCGCCGCCCTGGCCCACTGCGCGGCCCACCCGGCGGTCGCCGCCGTGCTGGTCGGCGCCCGCTCGGCCGCCGAGGTCGACGACTGCGCCGACCGCTTCGCGGAACCGGTGCCGGACGCCCTGTGGGAGGACCTGCGCGCGACCGGCCTGCTGTGAACCCCGGTCACCGCGCATGCGTGCCCGGCGTGTGCCCGAACGCACGGCGGAACACGTCGATGAAGGCGCTCGTGGACGACCATCCGCACCGGTGCGCCACCTGCGTCACCGGGGTCCGCTCGGCCAGCAGGACCAGCGCGCGGTGCAGGCGAAGCTGGGTACGCCATTGCGGGAAGGTCATCCCGAGGTCCCTGCGGAACAGGCGGGACAGCGTGCGGTCGCTCGCTCCGACCTCCCTGCCCAGCTCGGCGAGGGTGCGGTCGTCCGAGGGATCGGCGCGCAGCAGGTCGCAGACCCTGCGCAGCAGCGGATCGTCCGGGGTGGGCAGATGCAGGGGCTGCTGCACCGAGACGCGCAGCTGGTCGAGGAGCACTCCACGCAGCCTCCTCGCCTCCGGGCTGCCGCGGTCCTCGCTGCGGGTGTGAGCGATGATCAGCTCGCGCAGCAGCGGGCTCACCGCGAGCACGGCGGGACCGTCCAGCCGCAGCGGATTCTCTCGCGCGGGCAGCCCCACCAGGTGCAGCTCGAGGTCGCCGTGCGCCTGGTGGGCGTGGACGGTGCCGGCCGGGACCCAGAGGGCACGCGTCGCCGGGGCGACCCAGGAACCGGAGTCGGTGGTCACGGACACCACCCCCCGGCCGGCGTAGACGATCTGGTGGTCGTCGTGCCGGTGCGCGTCGATCTCCCCGCCGGGGCCCAGGTGTTGGGCGCGGGTGGGAGCCACGGGGGTGTGGCGGACTTCCGTCATCACCTGGCAGATTATCGGAAGTGGGACACGCGCCGCGCCCCGCAGGATGCGGAGGTGCGAAAAAACCACGCGATCACCCGGCTGTCCGTCGGACACGCCTGCGTCGACGTCTACCAGGGTGCCGTCGCCGCCCTCGTGCCCTTCTTCGTCGCCGAGCGCGCCTACAGCTACGCGGCCGTCTCGGGCGTCGTGCTCGCGGCCTCGGTGCTGTCCTCGGTGGCCCAGCCGCTATTCGGCGTGCTGACCGACCGCCGGGCCGTCCCCTGGCTGCTCCCGGTCAGCACGCTGCTCGCGGGCCTGGGCATCGCGCTGAGCGGGGTGAGCGACTCCTACGCCGTCACGCTCGCGGCCGTAGCACTGTCCGGCGTGGGAGTCGCGGCGTACCACCCGGAATCCGCGCGGGTGGCCAGGGCCGCCGCCGGCGGCAGTCACGCCGCGATGGGCTGGTTCTCGCTCGGTGGCAACCTCGGTTTCGCCCTGGCGCCGCTCACCGTCGCCGCCGTGGTCGCCGTCGGGGGTCTCCGGCTGACGCCGCTGCTTCTGCTGCCGGCCGTGGCCGGCGCCGCGCTGTGCCTGCCCGTGCTGCGCGCGGAGCGGCCCCGGCCGGCCGGCACGGCCGGGCCGCCCGCGGCGGGTACGGACGACACCGCGTCGTTCGTACGGCTCTCCCTGGCCGTGGTGTGCCGTTCCGTCGCCTTCGTCGGCCTGGGCGCGTTCGTCTCGCTGTACGCCGCCGAGCGCATGGACGGCAGCAGGGCCGCCGGCACGGCCGCCCTGTTCCTGCTGTACCTGGGGGGTGCGGCCGGCAGTGTTCTCGGCGGCGCGCTGGCCGGCCGCTGGGGCCGGGTCCGGGTCTCGTGCTGGTCGTACCTCCTGACAGCCGCATCCATCGCCGGGCTGCTCCTCGCCCCCGGCCCTGCCCTCCACCTGTTCGTCGCGCTGACCTCGGCCGGCCTCTACGTCCCGTTCTCGCTGCAGGTCACCCTCGGACAGGACTACCTGCCGTCGCGGGTCGGTACCGCAAGTGGGATCACGCTCGGCCTGGCCGTGAGCGTCGGCGGCCTGATCAGCCCGCTCATCGGCGCCCTGGCCGACCGCACGTCCCTCCGGACGGCCCTCACCCCACTGGTCCTCATGCCCGTCCTGGCCTGGCTGCTGTTCCGCACACTGCCCGAGCCCGCGCTCCCGGCACCGTCCGGCGTCACGGAGTCGGACGGTGACGCGCCGTCGCGCACGTCCTAGGACCTCCGCCCGCTCCCGGAGGCCAGCCGGGTCGGCGGGAGGAACTCCCGGACATACGCCCGCTCCCACCAGGCGCCCGTCTCGCGCAGCTCCCGCCAGGTGGTGAAGCGGTAGCGGAACAGGCGGGCGCGGACGAACCGGGGCGGGGCGTCCGCGGGGAACGGGGACCGGCGCAGCAGACGCAGCGTGTCGGGGTCGTTCTCCAGCAGTCGCTCCACCAGCGCCCCGAACCACGGGCTCGCGTAGGCGGGGGACAGCGCCGCGAACCACATCAGCCAGTCCAGCCGCAGGTGGTACGGCGCGAACTGGCGGGGCAGGCGCCGGGGATCGCCCGGCTTGCCCCTGAACTCGTACTCCCGCCAGTCGGAGTCCTCCCGGGGCGTCTCGTCCGCCGTCCCCTCCAGCACCACCTCGTGCCGCACCCGGCCCACGCTGCCGAACGCCCCGTAGGTGTTCACCAGGTGCAGGGGGTCGAAGGAGCGGTTCATCGCCTGGCGGCGCGACAGCATGTTCCGCACCGGCGCGTGACTGAGCGCGAGCAGCAGCGCGGACACCGCGAGCACGACCACCACGTACCAGAGCGGGGCGTCGTCCACCGGCGGCGCGTCGGACGGCCAGGCCACGACCGGGAGCGCCAGCACCACGGTGACCCAGTTCAGCCACGCGAAGTTCCCGGACAGCACCAGCCACAGCTGGGTGACGATCATCAGCGCCGCGGCCGCCGACGCCACCGGCTGCGGCGCGAACAGCAGGAACGGCACCACCAGCTGGGTGACATGGTTGGCTGCCGCCTCGACGCGGTGCAGCGGCTTCGGCAGGTGGTGGAAGAACCAGCTCAGCGGGCCCGGCATCGGCTGGGTCTCGTGGTGGTACTCCAGACAGGTGAGACGGCGCCAGCACTCGTCGCCGCGCATCTTGATCAGCCCGGCGCCGAACTCCACCCGGAACAGCACCCACCGCAGCAGGAACAGCACGACCACCGGCGGCGCCACCTCGTCGTTGCCGAGGAACACGGCGAGGAACCCCACCTCGAGCAGCAGCGACTCCCAGCCGAACGCGTACCAGGTCTGCCCCACGTTCACGACCGACAGGTACAGCGCCCACGGCACCAGCCACAGCAGCATCGCCGCCCACAGGGGGACCAGCGCGTCGGCCCCCGCCAGCAGCGCCGCCGACACCGCGCACCCCGCCCACGCGCACCCCGCGAAGAAGCGGTCCGAGTAGTGGAGGTGGAACAGGCTGGGCGAGCGGCGCGGGGGCACCCGCTCCACGAAGCGCGGCACCGGCAGCATGCCGCGCTCCCCGATCAGCGCGCGGAACTGGAGCGCCGCGGTCAGGAACGCGACCAGGTAGAGCGCGGCCAGCCCCTTCTGGAACACCAGCCGGCTCGTCCAGTACTCGGTCGCGCCGAACCACTCCACGGCCGCACCCTCCGTCCCCGCGCCGCCTCGCCGGACCGGTCCCGGCCCGCTCCGGGCCCTCGTGGCGCCCTGCGGCCCGTGACTTCCCGTGTACCACCGCCGGCCCCGGGATACCCGTGTCCCCGGGCGGCCCAGCGGTCGAAGAATCGCCCGAACCCTGGCAAGGTGGCCCCATGGCTGATCGGGGAGCGAGCCCCCTGTCACTCCCGGACGACTGGCCGGCACACCCGGATCCGATCCTGGCGCTCAACCGCATGGGCAGTTTCGACTGGGACCTGGACGCCGGGGTGATGCAGATGGACGCCCAGGCGCACGAGATCTTCGACGTGCGCCCCGACGAGTACGACGACCGGCCCGAGACCCTCGCCGTCCGCGTCCCGCCCTCGGAGGCGCGACGCCTCGACGCCGTCGTGGCCCGCGCGCTCAACTCCGGCCAGGAGAACTACGGCGCCTACTTCCGCGTCCGCCGCCGCGACGGCTCCCTGCGCTGGACCCACACCCAGGGCTACATCCGGCGGGACCCGGCAGGACGGCCCCACCGCATCATCGGCATCGTCCGCGACGCCACCCAGGAGCTGCGCGAGAGCGGCGACCGGCGCGACCAGGTCCTCCAGGAGAACCTGCGCCGCCAGCAGACCAACGTCGTCCAGCTGACCACCGCCGCGCTCGCCCACGCCCGGACCGTGCGGGACGTCATCGACGTCCTCAAGGACACCCACGGCCTCACCCATCTGGGCGCGACCAGTCTGGTGATGGGCCTGGTCGAGGCCGGCCGGATCCGGCTCATCGCGGAAGGCCCCGCCGGCAGCTTCGTCCCCGGCACCGAACTCACCGGGATCGACGAGCGCTACCCGATGAGCGAGGCGGTGCGCACCCTCAGCCCGTGCTTCATCGAGTCCCCCGAGGAGTTCGCCGAGCGCTACCCGGAGCTGTGGAAGGGCATCACCGGGCTGAACATCACCTCGGCCGCCTACCTCCCGCTCATCGTGCAGGCCCGCCCGATCGGCGCGATGGGCCTGCTCTACAACGACCGGCGCGGCTTCAGTGCCGAGGAGCGCAACATCCTGGTCGCGCTCGGCAGCAGCATCTCCCAGAGCCTCCAGCGCGCGATGTTCTACGAGCAGGAGATGGACCTCGCCGAGGGGCTCCAGCAGGCCATGCTGCCCCGCACCATCCCCAGCGTGCCCGGCGCCGACCTCGCCGTCCGCTACCGGGCCGCCTCCTTCGGCGGCACCTTCGGCCGGGACATCGGCGGCGACTGGTACGACCTGATCCCGCTGCCCGGCGGCAGCCCCGCCGGCGGCTGCCGGGTCGGCGCCGTCATCGGCGACGTCCAGGGCCACGACACGCACGCCGCCGCCGTCATGGGGCAGCTGCGCATCGTGCTGCGCGCCTACGCCGCCGAGGGCCACACGCCCGCCACCGTGATGGCCCGCGCCTCGGTCTTCCTGCACGAACTCGACACCGACCGCTCCGCGACCTGCCTGTACGCCGAGGTCGACCTGTCCACCGGCGTGATCCAGGTGGTCCGCGCCGGGCACATCGACCCGATGGTGCGCCGCGCCGACGGCTCCTGCCGCCGGGTGCCCGTCCCCGGCGGGCTGCCGCTCGGCCTGTCCGCCGAGTTCGGCGGGCTCGACTACCCGGTCGGGCGGATGGAGCTGGAGCCGGGCGAGACGCTGGTGCTGTGCACCGACGGCCTGGTCGAGCAGCCCGGCGCGGACCTCGACGACGGCGTGGAGACCCTCGCCGCGCTGATCGCCGTGGGCCCCGACGACGTACGGGACCTGGCCGACCGGCTGATCGACGTGGCCGAGGAGCGCGGCGGCGACGACGACGTGGCGCTGCTCCTGCTGCGCCGCCGCGAACCGGAGGGCCCGCGGTCCGGCGGCCGGCTCAAGCAGCTGGTGCCGCCCGGCGACCCGGAGGCTCTGTCCGACACCCGGCGCATGATCCGCACCGCGGCCGCCGCGTGGGGCGCCCGGGACCGGGCCGACGAGATCGAACTGGTCGCCGACGAGATGATCACCAACGTGCTGATGCACACCGAGGGGTCCGCGGAGGTCACCCTCCGGGTGCTCGACGGCGCCGAGCGGCGGCTGCGGGTGGAGGTCGAGGACTCCTCCAGCGCCCTGCCGCGCCGCCGGGAGGCGGGCGAGGGCGGCGTCTCCGGCCGGGGTCTGCTGCTGGTGGAGACCCTCACCGACCTGTGGGGCGTGGAGGCGCGCGGCGGCGGCAAGTGCGTGTGGAGCGAGTTCGTGGTGGTGAAGGACCCGGAACCGGCCGGGCGGGGGGACGACGGCACGGGCTGAGGACGCGGGCCGCCGGTGGCACCCTTGACGCATGCCGGAACTCCCCGAGGTCGAGGCGCTCAAGGACTTCCTCACCGAGCACCTGACCGGCCACGAGATCGTCCGGGCGCTGCCCGTGGCGATCAGCGTCCTGAAGACCTACGACCCGCCGCTCACCGCCGTCGAGGGCCGCGAGGTCACCGCCGTCCGGCGCCACGGCAAGTTCCTCGCGCTGGCCACGGACGGCGGCCCGTACCTGGTCACGCATCTGGCGCGCGCGGGCTGGCTGCACTGGAAGGACCCGCTGCCCAGCGGCGTCCCCCGCCCCGGCAAGGGGCCGCTGGCGCTGCGCGTCGCCCTGGAGACCGGCGCCGGCTTCGATCTGACGGAGGCCGGCACGCAGAAGCGGCTCGCCGTGTACGTGGTGGCGGACCCGGAGGAGGTCGAGGGGATCGCGCGGCTCGGGCCGGACCCGCTCGCCGACGGCTTCGACGAGGGGCGCCTCGCGGAACTGCTCGCGGGGGAGCGCCGCCGGCTCAAGGGCGCCCTGCGCGACCAGAGCCTGATCGCGGGCGTCGGCAACGCCTACAGCGACGAGATCCTGCACGCCGCCCGCATGTCCCCGTTCAAGCTCGCCTCCTCGCTCACACCGGAGGAGACGGCCCGGCTGTACGAGGCGCTGCGCACCACCCTCACCGACGCGGTGGAACGCTCGCGCGGGCTGGCGGCCGGGCGGCTGAAGGCGGAGAAGAAGACCGGCCTGCGGGTGCACGGCCGCACCGGCGAGCCCTGTCCGGTGTGCGGCGACACCATCCGCGAGGTGTCGTTCAGCGACTCGTCGCTCCAGTACTGCCCCACCTGCCAGACGGGCGGCAAGCCGCTGGCGGACCGGCGGCTGTCCCGGCTGCTGAAGTGACCCCGCCGCGGCGGTCCCGCGGTCACCCGGCCGGCAGCACCACCAGCGTCTCGCCCTGCGTGGAGCGCACCTCGTACCGGACGAAGTCGTCGGAGTGCATCGCGGAGCCGCCCGGGACGGTGTTGGGGCGGGCGTCGTGCCGGGGCACGGCCCAGCTGGTCATGACGTGCTCGGAGCCGTCGCGGCCGATGCCCACCAGGACGCAGTCGCGCGGTCCCGCCGCGTCCTTCACCCGCAGCTCCACGCTGCTGCCCCAGTCGCGGTCCTCGACCTTCACCTCCGCCCACACCCCGGAGCGCTCGTCGGTCGCCTCGACGGTCAGCGGACGCGGCCCGTCGTCACCCCCTGCCAACACCGTGACCGCGGGGGCGGACACCGCCAGCACCACCGAGGCGGCCAGCGCCAGCAGCATCCGGCGCCGGCCGACGCGCCGCCGGGCGGACACCTGGGTGAGCAGCCGGTCCAGCATCCGCGGCGAGGGCTGCGCCATCGGGTGGACGGGGCGCGGGGTCGCGTTGCGGTACAGCATCAACTGGCGGGTCGCGGGGCCGAACTCGGTCACCTGCACGGCGCAGCTGGGGCACTCCATGAGGTGGTCCTCGAAGCGGAACGCCTCCGCCTCGTCCAGCACGCCGAGCGCGTAGGCGCCGACGTCGCGATGCCTCTCCAGGGACCTCATGCCGAATCCTCGTGCCGTTGGGTGCGGGTGGGGTTACTCCTTGCTCCCACCGGTACGCACCAGGCTCCGGAATGACTCAGCGGCGCACCGAATCGTGACCTAAGTGTTCGGAGGCCTCGGGCCCGCGGATTGGTCGGATTTTCCGCGGACCGCCGAACGGGCCGGTACGGCCCCTGTAAGACGCCCGAACGGCCCCCCGGAAAAGGCCGGTACGGCCTAGAAGAGGTGGATGGCGAGGTGGCCGAGCGGCAGTCCGAGCTGCCACGCCGGCGTCCACACCTTCGGTCCCTCGTCCTCGCCGCCGGCCGCCGCGCCGCCCGGCACCGCGTTCAGATCGGGGGCCAGCAGCTCCGTCTCGCGCAGCCAGCGCCAGGCGTCCACCGCCAGCTCCAGGTCCGGGCCCGGCACGCCCCGGCCGGACGCGGCGGCGTCCGCGGCCAGGTCGTCGAGGCGCTCCTGCACCCACTCCTGCCACGGCTGGTCGTAGGCGGTCAGCGACAGCCAGGTCTCCAGCTGGGTGATGACCCGGATGCCGGACAGCTCGCCGTCGGTGTCGGACAGGAACACGGTCAGCGCCAGCGCGTCCCGGCCGGCCCGGAACTCCATGGACGTCGGCGGCATGAGGTCGCCGGTGCGCAGCAGCTCGTCGGCGATGTACTCGGCGTAGAACCAGGCCATGGGGACGGCCGGTTCGCCGTCGCCCTCCGTGCTCTCTCGACCTCTGTGCAGCATCCCTTCCTGCCTCCTCCGGTGCGTGCGCGTCGCCCGAGCGTGATTCCGCGGTCCGAACTCCGAACTCGGATGAGGACAGCCGATCCTCAACCGGGGTCGACGGCAAGGCGCTTTACGGAGGTTTGACCCGACGGGCGGTTTCACCGCATGTCGGAGGCGTAGCCCGGAAGCACCCGGCGCAGGGCGCGCAGCGCGTAGTACGCGCGGGACTTCACCGTACCGGGCGGGATGCCGAGGGCCGTCGCGGCTTCCGCCACACTCGCCCCCTGGAAGTACACGAGCACCAGGACCTCACGGTGCTCGGGCGTGAGAGTCTTCACAGCCTCCCGGACGTCGAGCGTCGCGGCGGCCCGTTCCGCGTGGTCGGAGATCACCCGGGCGTTCTCCAGGACCGCGTCGCCGACCTCGGCCGGCCGCGCCTGCCGGGCCCGGCGCGCGTCGATGGCGAGCCGCCGCGCCACGGTCAGCAGCCAGGGGCGTACGGAGTCGAAGTTCTCGGCGCGCAGGGCCTCGGGGTGCTGCCAGGCGCGCACCAGCGTCTCCTGGACCAGGTCCTCCGCGCGCTGCCGGTCCCCGTCGCAGAGCCGGACCAGCAGCGCGAAGAGGGGCCGGCCGTGCTCCCGCTGGAGTGCGGCGAGCTCGTGCTCGGCGGTGGTCCCGTTCGTGAGTGTCGTTCCGGCCGTCATGGCCGTATGGCAACGCACGCCGCCGCCGGGGGACAGGGCGCGCACAGGAGTGTGCGACAGGCGGTCGATCGCGTCGACGAACGGTTCGACGAACGGTCGGGGCGGCCGTTCTCGCACGCCGGACGGGCTAAAGGGCGTGTCGGAGCACCGCACACCGCATGGAGGCTTCTTACCTGTTCATCCATAAATACGACCACAGCGGGGTGATGTGATGATCGCACGCAGCAGACAGCTGGCCCTCGTCCTGACGGCCGTCCTCGCCGCGGGCGCCGCCTGCCAGGCCCGCGACCACACACCACCGGCCCAGGGGCGTCCGGGCCCCTCGGCGACGGCCCACCGCGGCTTCACCCTGGTCGCCTCGGGCGACGTACTGCCCCACACCTCCGTCATCGAGCGCGCCGCGTTCGACGCCGGGGGCGCCGGGTACGACTTCCGGCCGATGCTCTCCGGCATCCGCTCCGTGGTCGCCCCCGCCGACCTGGCGCTGTGTCACATGGAGACCGTCTACGGCGCGGACGGCGACCACAGCGGCTACCCGCTCTTCCGGTCACCGCCCGAGGTGGCCGCGGGCCTCGCCGCCACCGGCTACGACGGCTGCTCCACCGCCTCCGACCACACCCTGGACGACGGCGCGGAGGGCATCCGCCGCACCCTCGACGCCCTCGACCGGGCCGGTGTGCGCCACGCCGGCTCGGCCCGGTCCGCGCAGGAGGCCGCCACGCCCACCCTCATGGAGGCGGGCGGTGCGCGGGTGGCGCACCTCGCCTACACCTTCGGCACCAACGGGCACCCGCTGCCGCCGGACCGGCCCTGGGTGGTGAACCTGATCGACGAGCGACGGATCGTCGCCGACGCCCGCGCCGCCCGCAGGGCCGGCGCCGACGTCGTGGTGGTCTCGCTGCACTGGGGCACCGAGTGGCAGGACGAGCCCGACGGCCTCCAGCTCTCCCTCGCCCGCTCCCTCACCGCATCCAGGAGCGGCGACCGCCCGGACGTCGACCTGATCCTCGGCACCCACGCCCATGTCCCGCAGGCGTACGAGAAGGTCAACGGCACCTGGGTGGTCTATGGCATGGGCGACCAGATCGCCGGCGAGATGACCGACCACGACGGGGTGAACGACCCGCGCGGCAACCAGTCCACCGTCGGCCGCTTCACCTTCTCCCCGCCCACCCGCCCCGGCGGCCGCTGGGAGGTCACCCGCGCCGAGTTCGTGCCCCAGCTGTACGACCTCGAC
>MUNG01000196.1:737-8600 GCA_002154585.1 Streptomyces pseudogriseolus | reverse complement strand
GGGTGAGGGGGGTGAGGGGGTCACGGTCGTCCTGACTGCGACGAGAGGATCCCGGCGAGCCGGGCGTCCGCGCGCGCGGGGGAGTAGAGGTGCTCGACGACCGTGGTCGCGGCCCCTATGAGGCCGGCGTGGTCGCCGAGACGCGAGGTCACGATCTGGAGGTTGGCCGTGGTGCGGGGCATGGCCCGCTGGTAGAGCAGTTCGCGCACACCGGTCATGAACGGCACCCCGGACAGGTCCCCGGCGAGCATCAGCACCCCGGGGTTGAGCAGGGTGACGACGGTGACGAGCACCTCGCCCACCCGGCGGCCCGCCTCCCGGGCGAGCCGGATCGCGTCCGGGTGCCCCTCGGCGAGCAGCCGCCTGACGTCGGAGCCCGACGCGGCGTTGCCGTCCGCCCCGGACAGCTCCTTGGCCAGGGCCCGCCCGCTGGCCACGGCCGCCAGACAGCCGTACGAGCCGCACATGCACAGCGCGTCGGCCCGGTCGTGCACCCGGATGTGCCCGATGTCGCCGGCGCCGCCGTCGATGCCCCGGTAGACGTGCCCGTCGACGACCACGCCGGCGCCGATGCCGGTGGAGACCTTCACCAGTACGAACGCGCCGCAGTCCCGGTGGCTGGCCTGCTGCTCGGCCAGCGCCATCAGGTTGGCGTCGTTGTCCACCAGGACCGGCACCGGCCCGCCCTCCAGGCTGGTGCCCACGTGCCGCGCGTACGCCTCCTGGAGGCGCTCGCGGATGGGGTAGCGGTCCCAGCCGGGCATGATCGGCGGCTCGACCACCTGGCCGGCCTCCCAGTCGACCGGGCCGGGCACCGACAGGCCGATCCCGCAGACGCGGGAGGCGTCGGCGCCCGCCGCGGCGATCAGGTCCGGGAACCAGCCGGACACGTGGTCCAGCACATGGTCGGGTCCCTCGGTTATGTCCAGCGGCCCGGTGTGCTCGGCGAGGATCGCGCCGGCCAGGTCGAGGACCGCCGCCCGGGCGTGCCGGGTCTCCAGGTCCACGGCCAGGACGGAGGCGTGGGCGGGGTCGAAGACGATCCGCTCCGACGGGCGGCCCCCGGTGGAGGCGCCCGTGGTGTGCCGCAGCCAGCCGGCCCGGTTGAGCAGGTCGAGCCGCTGCCCCACGGTGGACCGGGACAGCCCGGTGGCGCGTTGCAGGGCGGCGCGGGTGTTGGCGCGGCCGCTGCGGATCAGGTCCAGCAGTCCGCCCGCGCTGACCGGCTGCGGCGTCGTCACACGTTCCCCCATGCGTCAGCTCTTGTCGGCGCCGCTGGTGAGGCCTTCGGTGAGCAGCCGTTCAGCGGCGAAGAACAGGAATACCACGGGGATCGTCAGCACCACCGATCCGGCCATCAGTACCGTCTTGGGCACCTCGATGCCGTTGGACAGCTGCGCGAGACCGAGCGACACGGTCCACTTGTCGGGATCGGCGGCGAGGAACAGCAGGGCGAAGAGGAACTCGTTCCAGGCGATCATGAAGACGTACAGGCCGGTCGCCATGAGCGAGGGCAGGGCCAGCGGAAGGATCACCTTGCGCACGGTCTGGAGCCTGCTGCACCCGTCCAGCGCCGCCGCCTCCTCGATCGAGTACGGGATGGTGACCAGGTAGTTCTTCAGCATGTACACCGACACCGGCACCGTCTGCGCCACATAGACCACGGCGAGGCCCACCAGGCTGGAGGACAGCCCCATCCTGGCGAAGATCACGAACAGCGGGACGGCGAGCAGCGTCGCCGGGAACAGGTAGACGGCCAGGAACAGGGCGCTGACCTGCCGGTGCCCGAAGAACTTCAGCCGGCTGACGGCGTAGGCGCCGGGCACCGCCGCGGCCAGCGTCAGCAGCACCGTGCCCAGCGACACCAGCGCGGAGTTGAGCAGGAACCGCGTGAAGCCCTGGCCGCCGTCGTCGGTGGAACGCATGACGTCCTGGTAGGTGGACACCGTGAAGTCCTTCGCGGACAGCCACAGCGACCCGGGGTCCAGCAGCAGCGCGTCGACGGGCTTCAGGGACAGCAGGAGCATGTAGGAGAAGGGCAGCAGGGTGATCACCGCGAGGAACGCGATCACCAGCCACTTCAGCACGCCGAGGACGCGTTCCTCGACCTGGGCCCGGGACAGGGCGGTCTTGCCGGTCACGCGTCCTCCTGGACCTTGTTGCCGAAGAACTTGAAGTAGAAGCCCAGCAGGATCATCAGCGAGGCGGCCAGCACGAGCGCCTGGGCCGCGGCGGCGCCGACGTCGTAGCGGGCGGTGAGGAAGTCGTAGACCCGGACGGCGGCCACGTCCGTGCCGGCGCCGCCGCCGGTCAGCAGGTAGACGTCGTCGAACTTGTTGAACGTCATGATGAACCGCAGCACGCACAGCAGCGCGATCACCGGCATCAGCTGGGGCAGCAGGATGTGCCGGAAGCGCTGGAGCGGCGTCGCCCCGTCGACGGTCGCGGCCTCCTCCAGCACGGCGGGCACGGCCTGGAGCCGGGCCAGGATGAACAGGAACGCGAAGGGGAAGTACCGCCAGCACTCGAACGCGATGACGGTGAGCAGCGCGAGCGGGATGTCGAAGTGCGCCCCGAGGAAGCTGACGTCGTACTCCCGGGTGGAGAGGAAGGCGATCGGGTCGTCCCAGCCGAACAGGCGGCGGCCCCAGTCGTTGACGACGCCGTACTGCGGGCTGAGCGCGACCTCCCACACGAACGCGACGGCCACCACGGGCGCCACGTACGGCAGCAGCATCGCGGCCCGCAGCAGGCCGCGACCGCGGAACGGCTTGCGCAGCGCGAGCGCGGCGACCAGCCCGAGCAGGACGGAGCCTGCGGTGCTGCCCGCGGTGTAGAGGAAGGTGGTCTTCAGGCTCGACCAGAAGCCGGCCGAGGCGAGCACGTCGCCGAAGTTGTCCAGCGACCAGTTGCCGAACAGGCCCATGCCCTGGATGTCGACGAGCTTGGCGTCCTGGAAGGCCAGCAGCACCGTCCAGGCGATGGGCAGGACGACCACCACCAGGACGACCAGGAAGGTGGGGGAGACGAAGGCCAGACCGGCGCGGTTGGCGCGGCTGCGGGCGGTCGCGGGGCGGCGGCCCGGCCGGCCGGGGCCGCCCGTGGGCCGGGGGGCCGGGGTCCGGCGCTGCGGTGCGCCGGCGGGGGCTGTTGTCATGGAAGGACCTTTGCGGCGTGCGTGCGGGCGGCTGCTACTGGAGGGACTGCTGAAGGTCGGAGATCTCTTCGTCGGCCTCGCGTGCCGTCTCCTCGGGCGAGGACTGCCCGCTGGTCATGGCGCCCACGGCCTTCGGCACGGGCAGCTCGCCGTTGGTCGCGCCGACCAGGGCGCCGTCGCCCTGCGTGATGCCCCAGCGGCGGAGGTCGGTGATGCCCTCGGCGAGCCGGTCGAGCAGTCCGGGCGGGTAGACCTCGTCGAACGGCTTGCGGGTGTCCACCCCGATCTCGCTGTTGCGCCAGGCGTCGAGGTAGCGGTCGGGGTCGGTGCGCGTGCCGCGCCGGACCGGGATCTTGCCCTCGGGGGCCATGCCGAACCAGGCCTCGTAGCCGTCGCTCGTCATGTACTGGATGAACTCGCGGGAGGCGGCGGTCTCGGCGGTCTTCGTCGTCACCCAGGAGGTGATCTCGCCGAACTGCGCGGGCTCGGCGGCGTCCGGACCCCGCATGGCGGTCACGATGCCGCTGTGGTCGGACAGGTAGCCGGGGTCGTCCCGGCACTCGGGGCAACTGGGCAGCGCGTCCTTGCGCAGCCCGGCCAGCTCGTCGAGCAGGAACGAGGACCAGACGATCATCGAGGACCGGCCGGAGAAGTAGGTGGCGCGGGTGGAGTCCACGGTCTGCGTGCCGGGGGCGCCGTACTCGCGGGCCAGCCGGTCGTAGGTGCGGAACGCCGTCTCGCACCGGGGTGAGTCGAGGTCCACCTCGTGGTGGTCGTCGACCAGCTGGCAGTCGTTGGCGAGCGCGATGCTCTCGAAGCTCTGCGAGGTGAAGACGTCGCCGGGGTCGGTGGCCGCCGAGACGCCGTCGTGGCCCTTGGTGGTGAGGGCCTCGGCGGCGGTCAGCGCCCGCTCGTAGGTGTCGGGCGGGGCCAGCTTCTTCCCGTCGAAGTCGTCCTGACGGTAGACCAGCAGCTGGAGCCAGGAGTCGGAGGGGACGCTGAGGCTGGTCGCGCCGTCCGAGGTCAGCTCGAGGGCGTTGGCGTTGAAGGTGTCGCGCCCGTGTCCGTCGATCACCTGCTGGGGGACGGCGGTGTTCAGCAGGCCGTTGCTGTACATCTGCCAGACCTGGCCCATCGGCACGGCGCCGATGACGTCGGGCAGTTCGCCCGCCGCCGCGGCGGACATGATCAGCTGGGGCAGCTGGCCCTCGTCGACCGTGACCAGCTCGACGTCGACCCCGGACTTCTTCTCGAACGCGGCGATCGTCTTCCGCGTCGCCGCGGCCCGGTCCGGGAGGTTCTCCAGCGACCACACCTCGATCCTGCGGTCCGGGGCGCCGGGCCCCGTGCCGTTGGTGGAACAGCCGGCCAGCAGCCCGCTTCCCAGGGCTGCCGCGACGCCGACCGCGGTCATCCGCGACCGCAGGGTCCTCAAGCGCATTGCACGTCCTCGCTCCGACTTACGTCTACTGACAGCGCATCTCAGCATCAGTTTTGCTTGTTGACAAGACATAAGTTCGGGATATCGTCGACGCAACCCGCCCCACCGCACCCTCCGGAGAGTCATCCGTGGAACGCGTCGTCCAGTTCACCGGCCCCCGTCACGTGGAGATCGCCGAACACGCGAGAGCCGTTCTCCCGCCGGGCCATCTGCGGGTGCGCACCCGCTACTCGGGCATCTCGGCGGGCACCGAACTCACCGCGTACCGCGGCACCAACCCGTATCTGACCCGCACCTGGGACCCGGAGGCCCGCCTCTTCCGCGAGGGTGCGGCCGGCATCGAGTACCCCGTGGCCGGCTGGGGCTACTCCGAGGTCGGCGAGGTCGTCGAGGTCTCCCCGGAACTGGACGGCATGCCCGGACTCCCGGTCACCGGAGACCTCATATGGGGCATATGGGGACATCGCAGCGAAGGTATCGTCCCCGCCGAGCGTGTCGTCGGTCACACGCTCCCGGCCGGACTCGACCCGCTGGCCGGCGCCTTCGCCCGGGTCGGCGCCATCGCCCACAACGCCGTCCTGGCCGGCGACATCCACCTCGGCGAGGACGTCGCCGTCTTCGGCCAGGGCGTCATCGGCCTGCTCACCACCCGACTGGCCCAGCTGAGCGGCGCCCGCGTCACCGCCGTCGACGCCCTCGACGTCCGCCTCGACACCGCACGCCGGTACGGCGCCCACGCCACGCTCAACGCCCGCACCGACCAGGTCGCCGAACGCGTCCGCGAGGCCACCGGCGGACTGGGCGCCGACCTCGCCATCGAGATCAGCGGCGCCCACCCCGCCCTGCACGAGGCACTGCGCTCGGTCGCCGTCGGCGGACGCGTCGTCGCCTCCGGCTTCTACCAGGGCGACGGCACCGGCCTGCGGCTCGGCGACGAGTTCCACCACAACCGCGTCCAGCTCGTCTGCTCCCAGATCGGCGGCGTGCCGCCGCAGCTCTCCGGCCGCTGGAGCGTGGACCGCCTCCAGCGGACCTTCCTGCGGCTGGTCGCCGAGGGCCAGGTCGACGTCACCTCCCTGGTCAGCCATGTCGTCCCGGCCGCCGACGCCGCCGACGCCTACGTCCTGCTGGACGAACGGCCCGCCGAGGCCCTTCAGGTCGTCCTGGAATTCTGAAAGCCCCGAAAGGCCCCCCCATGCTCAAGACCGCCGTACAGGAGCAACTCCTGCCCGGAGACACCCTCCAGGCCAAATGGGAGTTCGCCCAGCAGGCCGGATACGACGCGATCGAACTCCGCGGCAAGGGCGACCTGCACTTCGCCTCCCGCCGCGACGAACTGAGGCAGGCTCACCAGGACGGCGTCGTCATGCCGACCGTCTGCGTCGACATGCTCCACTTCTTCGGCGCGTTCGACGAGGACCTGCGCCGCGACGCCCTCACGCAGATGAAGTCCCAGCTCACCGTCATCGCCGAGATCGGCGGCACCGGCGCGCAGACCCCCGCCTCCTACGGCATGTTCTCCCGCCGCCTGCCGCCCTTCGAACCCCCGCGCAGCGAGGCCGAGGACCGCGAAATCCTCCTCGCCGGACTGACCGAACTCGGCGAGCACGCGCGCCGCGAAGGTGTCACGCTCTTCCTCGAACCGCTCAACCGCTACGAGGACCACATGGTCAACCGCCTCGACCAGGCCGCCGACCTGATCCGCGCCACCGGGCTCGACTCGGTCCGGATCGGCATCGACAGCTACCACATGAACATCGAGGAGTCCGACCCCGCCGCCGCGATCCTCGCCCACGCCGACCTCATCGCCCACGCACAGGTGTCCGACTCCAACCGCTTCCAGCCCGGCGCCGGCCACCTCGACTGGCGCGCCTGGCTGACCGCCCTGCACACCATCGGCTACGACGGCCACCTCGCCCTGGAATGCCGGCTCACCGGCGACCCCGTGGACGCCGTCCGCTCCGTCCCCGCCTTCCTGAAGAGGTCCGGCGCGTGAAGACCCTCCTCGGCCGGCCCGCGCCCACCGCGCCCGCAGACCACCTGACACTGCGGCGCGGTGCGGCGCGGGTCCTCCTCGGCAACTGGACCGGCACCTCCACCGTCCCCTCCCGCACGCTCTACCCCCACCAGTGGAGCTGGGACTCGGCGTTCGTCGCGATCGGCCTGCGCCACCTCTCCGTGCGCCGCGCCCAGCAGGAACTCGAATCCCTGCTCGCCGGCCAGTGGGCCGACGGACGCCTCCCGCACATCGTCTTCAACCCCGAGGTCCCGTACGGCGCCTACTTCCCGAGCCCCGACTTCTGGCAGTCCTCCCGGGCGGGACGCGCCGCGGGCGCCCCCGCCGCTCCCGAGACCTCCGGCATCGTGCAGCCCCCGGTGCACGCCCTCGCCGCCTGGCTGGTGCACCGCGCGGACCCCGCCGAGTCCGCCCGGCGCGGCTTCCTGGCCCGGGTGCTGCCCCGGCTCACCGCCTGGCACGACTACCTCCTGACCCGCCGTGACCTCGGCGGCGGGGGGCTGGCGGCCGTCGTCCACCCGTGGGAACCCGGCATGGACAACAGCCCCGCCTGGGACCGCGCCCTCGCCCGCGTCGAACCGGCCGCCGGCGCCTTCCGCCGCGCCGACCTCGACCACGGCGACCCCGCCGACCGGCCCACCGACCTGGACTACGGCCGCTACGTGCGGCTCGCCTCCACCTACCGCGCGGCCGGCTACGACGACCGGGCCACCGGCCACCGGTTCGCCCTGGAGGACCCCGGCTTCAACGCCCTCCTCGTCACCGGCGAACTCGCGCTCGCCCGCATGGCGGACCACCTCGGCCAGGACGGCGCCCGCCACCGCGAGCGCGCCGCCGAGCTGACCCGCGGGCTGGTGGACCGCCTCTGGGACGACACCGCCGGCATCTTCCGCGCCCGCGACCTCGCCGACGACACCCTCGTCGACCACCGCGGCGTCGCCGGACTCCTTCCGCTCGTCGTCCCCGGACTGCCCGCCGACCTCGTCCGCGTCCTGACGGACACCCTGGACGGCCCGCACTTCCACGCCCCGGCCACCGGTCTCGTCCCCAGCGACGACCTCACCGGGCCGACCTTCCACCCCACGCGCTACTGGCGCGGCCCCGCCTGGTTCAACACCGCCTGGCTCGTCGAACGCGGGCTGCGCACCCACGGCCGCCACGCGCGCGCCCGCACCCTGCGCGAGGCCCTGGTCAGGGAGGCAGGACGCACCGGCTTCGCCGAGTACGTCGACCCGCTGACCGGCGAGG
>MUNG01000196.1:0-681 GCA_002154585.1 Streptomyces pseudogriseolus | reverse complement strand
CGCACCGGCCGCCGGCCCCGCCGACGCGGTCCTGCCGCTCACCGGCCCCGACACCGCTCTGCCGCCCACCGGCCCCGACACCGCCCTGCCGCCCGCCGACCAAGAGGAGTACGCCCGATGACCGGCACCACCGGGCACGTGCAGCTCGTGCGCGACGGCACGCTCGCCCGGCTCGGCCCGGCCGGCGACATCGACGGCGTCGGCGGCACCACGCCGGACGGACTGTTCGCCCACGACGCCCGCCACCTCAGCCGCTGGCAGCTCCGCGTCGCCGGGGCCGCGCCCGTCACGCTCCGGCCCGCTGAGGAGGACCCCGCGGGCGCCTCCTCCGTCAGCGTCCTCACACCCCCCGGCACCCGCGAGGCGCCCCCCGCCTACACGGTGTTCCGCGACCAGAGCGTGACCGGCGGCGCCCTCACCGAACGCCTCACCTTCGTCAGCAACCTCCCCGAGCCGGTGACCGCCGAGCTGGAGCTCACCGCCGACGCCGACTTCGCCGACCTCTTCGCACTCCGCGCCGACCGGCGGACGTACGAGCGGCCGGACACCGAGCACACCGTCCAGCCGGTGCACGGAGGCGTACGGTTCGACCACCGCAGGGACGAGTGGCACGCCCGGACCGTCGTCGAGTGCGCGCCCGCCCCCGACTCCGTGGGCGAGACCCCGGACGGCGGCACCGCC
>MUNG01000195.1 GCA_002154585.1 Streptomyces pseudogriseolus | reverse complement strand
CGGTGGTGCGGCGGCGGCCGGTGACGGGGTGTCCGGCGAGGTTGACCCAGTAGCAGCAGTGGCGCAGGTCGAGCCGGTCGTGTCCGGCGCGCAGCCAGTCGTCCTGGGAGCGCGGCAGGATCATCACGACGAGGATCTTGTGCACGGAGACCGGGGTGCGGGCGAGTTTCTCCAGATGGGCGTTGTCCAGGGTGAAGGAGAAGGAGCGTCCGCGGGGGTGCGGGGCGATCTGCGAGGTGGCCTTGAGCTGCACTTTGATGGTGACCTCGTCGTCGACGAGGTGGCCGGGGGCGCTGTGGCTGACGTGCCAGTCGATGCCGTTGTCCGGGAAGGGCTGGGACAGTGAGCACCCCGCCGCCGCGGCGACGGCGTGGAGGTAGCCGACCTGCAGGGTCTCCATGCAGGCGGTGGTGGCGAGGGTGCCGCGAGCGGCCGGTGTGCGCTCCGGCAGCAGCCCGCCCCGTTCGGGCTGCGCGATGGCCATGACCAACAGCCTTCCAGAACAGTCGAATCCCATGCGCGGGTCGCTGAACTGCAAAGACCCGTACTCCTGTTGTCTCCTTCCGGCGTAGTGCGCAAACAGGGCGGGTATCACCGCTGCGAGCAGTGGGCGGCGCGTCAACTGCTGGTGGCGAGCGAGGGGTTGGTGGGTATGACGTGCTGGTACGAGGGGCCGCTGGCCGCCTTCGACACGGAGACCACGGGTGTGGACGTCGAGACCGACCGGATCGTGTCGGCCGCTCTCGTCGTCCAGGACGCGCCGGGCACGCGGGCGCGGGTGACCCGCTGGCTGGTGAATCCGGGTGTGCCGGTGCCGGCCGCGGCGACCGAGGTGCATGGGCTGACGGAGGATCATCTGCAGCGCACCGGCCGCTGGCCTGCGCCGGTGATGTACGAGGTGGCGCAGGCGCTGGCGGAGCAGGCGGCGGTGGGCCGGCCGGTGGTGGTGATGAACGCGCCGTTCGATCTGACGCTGCTGGACCGGGAGTTGCGCCGGCACCGGGCGTCGTCGCTGGCGCGCTGGTTCGAGCGGACGCCGCTGCTGGTGCTGGATCCGCGGGTGCTGGACAAGCATCTGGACCGCTACCGCAAGGGCCGCCGTACGCTGACGGATCTGTGCGCGCACTACGAGGTGGAGCTGGAGGAGGCGCACGACGCGGCGGCGGACGCGGTGGCCGCGCTGGAGGTCACGCGGGCGGTGGGCCGCCGGTTCGCATCGCGGCTGGAGCGGCTGTCCCCGAGTGAGCTGCACACCTTGCAGGCGGTGTGGCACGCGGCACAGGCGCGGGGTCTTCAGGCGTGGTTCCAGCGCACGGGCACGGAGGAGGTCGTCGACCCGGCCTGGCCGCTGCGCCCGGATCTGCCGGCGGCGGCGTGACCTCGCATCACCGCGGGAACGAAGGAAGCGACGTGGTCCGCCTTCTCGGCGGACACACGTCGCTTTCATGGGCGTGGGCGATACTGGGTTCGAACCAGTGACCTCTTCGGTGTGAACGAAGCGCTCTCCCACTGAGCTAATCGCCCGGGAACGCACTGAACAATACAGGGGTCGGGACGCTTCGTTCAAACCGCTTCCAGGTGCGCCGCCAGTCCGCGCCGCCCGGCTCTCAGCATCAGCGCGTGGTTGGCCCGGAAGAGCGGCCGTCCGGGCACGGCGAGCAGCCGCAGCAGCCGTGCCCGGACGTCGACCTCCTGCTCGTAGTGGGCGAGGCAGCCGTGGGCGCCCAGGTCGGTGACGGTCCACCGCGCCCAGCCGTCGATGTCGCCGGACAGCCCGGCCTCCAGCACCCCGTTCTCCCGGTCCCGCCGTCCTTCGCGCAGGGTGAAGGTGAGGTCGTACGGGAGGACGGAGCGGATCGTGACGATGCCGGTGGTGTCGTCGAGGCGGGCGACCTCGCGCACCTGCGGCCACCACCGGGGGTAGTCCTCGATCCGCTCCAGTACGCCGTACACGGTCGCGGCGGGCGCGGACAGTGTCCACACGGTGCGGAAGCGGTAATGGTTCCGGTCCATGTACGGAGTGTGCCCGCCCGCGCGCCGCTCGTGCGTCACGGCATGCGGTCCCCGAGGGGCGCGGGGTTCTCGGTGGCCGCGCGTCCGTGCCGGTGACGCTCCTCCACGGCGACGGCGGCCGCCGCGACGGCCCCCAGCGTGGGGACCGCGAGGGGGGTGCTGAACCAGGCGGAGCAGACCACGACGGCCAGTCCGCCGATGAGCAGGAAGGATCCGGCGGGGTCGCGGACGGTGTGCCGCCCGGCCCGCGCCAGGAGCGGCCGCCAGGACGCACCGGGCCGCCACAACGCCGCCGCGCGCAGCAGCGCGGCCGCCGCCCCGAGCAGTGCGAGCACCCCGACGGCCCTGACCGCCGGACCGCCCGGCAGCCCCGCCCGTACGGCGCGCAGGTCGAACCAGACGACGGCCGCGGCGGCCCACCCGGCGAGCCCGACGAGCCATCCGCCGCGCACCGCCGTCCGGAAGTCGGCGGTGAACTCGCGCCACCCGCCCCGCTCATGGGCCAGATGCCGGCGCAGGTGCCGGGCGCCGGCCGCCAGAGCGGCGGGGTAGGTGACCAGGGGCAGCGCGGCCAGCGCGATCCAGACGCCGGTCAGCAGGCACTCGGCGAAGAGCGCGAACCTCTCCCGGGCCGTCGGGCCGGTGCGTGCGAGGGACATCGTCGGCTCACTCAGCCCTTCAGTCCGGAGGTCGCCATGCCGTCGATGAGGTGGCGCTGGAAGGCGAGGAAGAAGGCCAGCACCGGCAGCAGCGCGACGAGCGACATGGCGATCATGCCGCCGTAGTCGGCGAGTCCCTCCTGGTCGACGAACATCTTGAGGCCGAGGGAGACGGTGTACTTGCTGGGCTCGTTGAGGTAGATCAGCGGGCCCATGAAGTCGTTCCAGGCGTTGATGAAGGTGAAGATGGCGCTGGTGATCAGCGCGGGCCGGCACAGCGGCAGCACGATCGACCAGTAGATGCGCAGGTGCCCGCAGCCGTCGAGCCGGGCCGCCTCATCCAGTTCCCGGGGCAGGTTCCGCATGAACTGCACCATCAGGAAGACGAAGAACGCCTCCGTGGCCAGGTATTTCCCCAGCAGCAGCGGGGTGTACGTGTTGATCATGTCGAGGTTGCGGAACAGCACGTACTGCGGGATCAGCAGCACGTGGTACGGCAGCAGCAGCGTGCCGATCATCAGGGTGAAGAGCAGATTGCGGCCCGCGAACCGGATCCTGGCGAAGGCGTAGGCGGTGAGCGAGCAGGAGATCAGAATGCCGGCCACCGAACCCACGGCGAGGAACAGCGAGTTGAGGAAGAAGGTGGAGACGGAGATGTCCGCGATGCCGTCGGCGAGGCTGGTGTAGTTGGAGACGGTCGGGTCGGCCGGGAAGAGGTCCAGGCTGCCGACGACGTCCTCGCTCCGCTTGAACGACCCGCCGACGACCCACACCACCGGGTAGAGGATCACCGCGAGGACCGCCAGCGACCCGAGGTGCCAGGCGAGCGAGCCGGGCAGCCGCCGCGCCCTCTTGGGTGACGGGGCGCGGGTGATGTCGGTGGCCTGTGTGCTCATCGGCCGCCCTCCTCGTAGTGCACCCAGCGCTTCTGGGACCGGAACAGCACCGCCGTGACCAGGGCGACGGCGACGAGCAGCATCCATGCCATGGCGGAGGCCAGGCCCATCCGGCTGTTCTCGAAGCCCTGGACGTACAGGTAGCAGGTATAGACCATGGAGCCGTCCGCCGGACCGCAGGCGTTGCCGCCGGCGCCGCCGCCGACGATGTAGGCGGAGCTGAAGATCTGGAACGAGTGGATCGTCTCCAGCAGGACGTTGAAGAACAGCACCGGCGAGATCATCGGCAGGGTGATGTTCCAGAACTGCCGGAACCTGCCCGCCCCGTCGACGTCGGCCGCCTCGTACAGTTCCCTCGGCACCTGCTTCAGCCCGGCCAGGAAGATGACCATGGGCGCGCCGAACTGCCAGACGGTCAGGGCGACCAGGCTGTAGATGACGAGGTCCGGGTCGCCGGTCCAGCCGCCGACGTCGACGCCGAACGCCTTCTGCGTCCGGTCGACGATGGCGTCGTCCGAGAAGATCGCCTTCCAGACGATGGCGACGGAGACGCTCGCCCCGATCAGGGACGGCGCGTAGAAGGCGGCCCGGTAGAAGGCCTGCCCGCGCCGCTTCTGCGCCAGCAGCAGAGCCACGCCGAGGGCGACGAGCAGTTTGACCGGCGTGCCGACGACGACGTACCAGAGGGTGACCCGCACCGAGTGGCGCCAGCGCGGGTCGCCGAACATCTCGGAGAAGTCGTCCAGGCCGATCCAGCGCGGGGCGTCGAACAGGTTGTAGTCGGTGAAGGCGAAGTACAGCGAGGCGGCCATCGGGCCCGCCGTCAGCAGCAGGAACCCGGCGATCCACGGGGACAGAAAGAGATAGCCGGCCAGGTTCTCCCGCCGGCCGCGTGTCTTCGGGTCGGAGGGGCGCAGGGGTGTGTCCGGACCGTGCCGCGGCTCGGCGTCCTTCGCCCGGGCCTGCGTCGCGGGGGCGTGTGTCACGGCGGTTCCCCTCAGCTGCCGAGGGCGGTCTTCGACTCGTCGAAGAACTGCTCGACGGCGTCGGCCACCGACCGCTTGCCGAGCCCCAGCTCCTCGCCGATGCGCAGGAACGCGGCCTCGCAGATGTCGGCGCCGTTCGGGTGCGGGGTGACGGGCTCCAGCACGTCCGCCGCGACGAGGGACTCCTCGTAGGCGGCGATCGCCTTGTTGACCGGGTCGGTGGGCCGGTACGCCGCGTACTGCGCGGTGGTGGCGGGGACGCCGCGGTCGTAGCCCATGATTCGGGCGACCTCGGGGTCGTGCACCATGAAGTCGATGAACCGCGCGACCTCCGCCGGGTGCTCGGTGCGCCGGGAGGCGCTCAGCATCAGCGAGCCGAGGTACTGGCCGGTCCGCTTGCCGTCGGTGGTGGGAATGGGGGCGAGACCGTACTCGCTCCTGCCTTCGGAGGTGTAGCGGACGGTGAAGTTGTCCCAGGTGAACTCGCTGCCCGCGAGTTCGGCGGACAGCGCCGACTTGGGCTTGATCTGGGCGACCTTCTTCGGGTCGGCGAAGAGTCCGGACGTCACGCCCTTCTCCGCCTTCGTCCACCACCGGGTCAGATCCGACTCGGTGAAACCGAGAGCGTCCTCGGTGAAGAAGGCCTTGCCGTTCTGACGCAGATACAGGTCGTAGAGGTACATGACGCCGTACATGCCGCTGTCGCCGGCGCGGCCCGTACGGTCGCGCACCCGCGCCATCGCCTCGTCGAAGTCGTCCCAGGTCCAGCCCATTTCGGGGGTGATGCCGGCGCGGGCGTAGACGGGCTTGTCGATGACCAGGGCCATCGAGTTGGAGCCCACGGGCACGCCGAGGAGCTTGCCGTCGATCTCGCCGAACGTGTCGAGGCCCGCCCGGAAGCCCTCCATGCGCAGGTTGCCGGCCTTCACCTGTTCCTCGAGGTCCAGGAGCACATTCTTCGCGTCGTATTTTCGGAGGAATCCGATGGCATTCTGGAAGACGTCCGGCGGATTCCCGCCGGAGGCCTGCGTGTTGAACTTCTTCCAGAAATCGGAGTACGGCTGGAAGTCGGTCTTGACCTTGATCTTCGGGTACTTCTTCTCGAAGAGGTCGATGGTCTTGTTGATGCGCCGCGCCCGGTCCTCCGCACCCCACCACGCATAACGGATCGTCACCGTTCCGTCTCCGGAGCCGCTACCGCCGCCGCAGGCGGTCGCCGTCGCACCGAGTCCCGTGACGGCGAGCGAGGCCCCTGCCGCCTTGAGGACCGTCCGCCTCTCCACACCCTTGCGCTGCTGCATACGAGCCCTCCCCGCGACGGTTACGGACACTCTGCGCATCGCTTTGCGAGCGCCGCAGTGAATCGTTTCAAGCAAGCGCTTGCTGGCACAAGGTACGGAGGGCCCGGGGGTGCGTCAATGATGCGGACAGGAATCGCCGGCGGGCCTTCACGGGCGCCTGCCGGCGGGCGCGGAGGGGACGGTCCCGGGCCGGGAGGGAAAGCGGCAGGTACCCGCCCCTGTGGCCGACCGGCCGAACAGCGGGCCCGCGGTGGTGGCGGGGCTCGCGTCAGGTCACGGTTGGGTCAACGGGGGCGAAGCGGAACGGGGCGCGGGGCTGCGGCGGAGGCGTGTCCCGCGCACGACGAAGCGGCCCGGCTCACTGTTGGTGAGCCGGGCCGCTTGATCCCGGTGGGCGATACTGGGTTCGAACCAGTGACCTCTTCGGTGTGAACGAAGCGCTCTCCCACTGAGCTAATCGCCCGGGCGCAGGAAGAACATTACCCCATGTCAGCGGGTGCCCGTGACCACGGTGACCGCCGTGAGTGACGCGCGCCGGGGGCCGGCCCCCGGCGCGCGTCACTGGTCCTTGATCTTCCAGGGCATCTGGAGACCGAACTTCCACAGGTAGAAGCCGGCCAGCGCGGCGACGATCACCAGGCCGACCGACGTCAGGATGATGTTGCGCCGGCGCACCCGCGGGTCCAGGGCCCGCTGGGCGGCCTCGGTGACCTTGCGCTTGGTCCAGCGCAGCACCAGCTGGGCCCAGACGAACTCGGTCGCCCAGATCGCCATGCCGCCGAATATCACGACCCATCCCGGGCCGGGCAGCGGCAGCATGATCACACCGGCCACGACGACGGCCAGGCCGACGACGAAGACCCCCACCTGCCAGCTCAGATGCAGCGCACGGCGCGCCTTGACGAACTCGGGCGCCCTCGACCCGAGCCCCTGCTCGTCCCGACGCCCGCTCTCGTCCACCGTCACCCCGTGGGCCACTGTCACGGCCTCGCCGGACTCGTTACTCCCCGTGTTCATACAGCCCAACACTACCGGAGCCGACGACATCACCGGAATGGACGCAGGACGCGAACGATCTCTCGGCCGGAAGAGTTACGTAATCCCACGCAAAACACTCAGAGGGGTTTACAACGGCACCGTAGGTGGCATGTCGATTTCGCCGACGTGCGAATCCCCGAGCGCACACTGAGCGAAAGGCCCTGGCGCTTATGAACACCACGGTCAGCTGCGAGCTGCACCTGCGCCTCGTTGTGTCGAGCGAGTCCTCCCTGCCTGTCCCCGCAGGCCTGCGGTACGACACGGCCGACCCCTACGCCGTGCACGCCACCTTCCACACCGGAGCCGAGGAAACCGTCGAGTGGGTGTTCGCCCGCGACCTCCTCGCCGAGGGACTTCACCGCCCCACGGGCACCGGCGACGTCCGCGTCTGGCCGTCGCGCAGTCATGGTCAGGGCGTCGTGTGCATCGCCCTGAGCTCTCCGGAGGGGGAGGCCCTGCTGGAGGCCCCGGCACGGGCTCTGGAGTCCTTCCTGAAGCGCACAGACGCCGCCGTGCCGCCCGGCACGGAGCACCGGCACTTCGATCTCGATCAGGAGCTGTCGCACATCCTGGCGGAGAGCTGACGAGGCCGCCCTTCAAGCCGCCCGGCGCCGTCGACTCGGGGTGACGGCTCGGGCTTGGACAGCCGCGTGCGGGTGTATGCATACGGCTCTTCTGCACCGGTGCCGGTGCCGCGGGTTGTCGCGGCTCGGTGCCGGTGCTTTTTGGTTGGGTGCCGGGGCGTTGTGGGCGCAGGCGCGGTGCCGGGGCGGCGGGGGTGGG
>MUNG01000194.1 GCA_002154585.1 Streptomyces pseudogriseolus | reverse complement strand
TAGCCCGTCACCGCGCCCTCCTGGAGGGCGCGGTGACGGGCTATGTCCGCCGCTGCCGCCTCCCGTACGAGCGCCTTCATGGACGTACCGCGTTCCTTGGCGATCTGCCGCAGGTCCTCGAGCTCGCGGTCGCTGAACTCCACGTTGAGAGCTGGCATGGGATTACGGTACCGCTCGGGTACTGAACAGTAAATATCCGCAGGTCGCAGCGGGTGCGGTGGGGTACCTCGGTACGGGCGCGGGCCGGTGACCCAGGTGGTCACCGGCCCGCGCGGGAAGGGGTGGGTCAGCCCTGGTCGGCCACGAAGGAGGCCATGCGGGTCAGGGCGGCGTTCCAGTTGATGGTGTGCTCGTTGGTGGACCAGGACTGGATGTCGTCGATGTAGCAGAACTGTCCGACGCAGCCCTGGAGTTTCGACTGGGCGAACGGGTCCTGGATGCTGGAGTTGGGTCCGCCGGACAGCGTGCCGGCGGGCGGGTTGGGCAGGTTCGGGTCGAGCTGGCGGGCGTACCACCGGCTGTGCTGGTTCTTGGCGTGGACCTCGCCGTAGCCGGTGACGTAGCTGATGTTCAGCGCGTTGCGGCCGAGGATGTAGTCCATGGCCTGCAGCGCGCCGTCCCGGTACTTCGCCGCGCCGGTGAGGTCGTAGGCGGTGGCGAGGACGACGGCGTTGTTGAGCACCTGGTGGCTGGAGCCCCAGTCGTAGACGTTGCCGTCCGGCGCGTACGGCATCCCGTACGGGTGCGCCTTCAGGGTGGCCAGGTAGCGGTCGGCGCCCGCGACCACGGAGCGGCGGACCCGGTCGAGCCCGGGCAGCCGGTTCGGCACGGTGGCGAGGTCGAGCCGGCCGGCCGCGGCGGTGCGCGCCCAGTCGAAGCCGGTGGGTCCGAAGATGTCCGCGGTGTGCACCGGGGAGTTCAGCACGTGGTCCTTGAACTCCCGCTCACCGGTGGTGAGGTAGAGCTCGGCGGCCGCCCAGTAGAACTCGTCGGACACGGTGGTGTCGGGGTAGGCGCCGCCGCCGATGCCGTCGTCCGGGTCGGCGAGGCGGTCCGGGTGGGCGAGTGCGGCCGCCCAGGCCTTGCGCGCCGCCGCGAGGGCGCGGCCGGCGAAGGCCTTGTCGTAGGGGCGGTACAGCCGGGCCGCCTGGGCCGCCGTGGCGGCGAGGTTGAGGGTGGCTGCGGTGGTCGGCGGGTGCAGCTCGCGCTTCTGCGGGTCGTCACTGGGCAGCAGGGGCAGCCCGGTCCACTGCTCGTCGTGGATCTTGTGGTGGGCCATGCCGGCCAGCGGCTCGCCGTCGGGCACCTGCATCTTCAGCAGGAACTCCAGCTCCCAGCGGGCCTCGTCGAGGAGGTCGGGCACCTTGTTGCCGCTCTCGGGGATGTCCAGCGTCCGGTCGCCCAGCTTGTGCGGCCGGCCCGTGCGGGCGTGCTCGGCGCGCTCGTAGGTGCTGAGCAGCTCCCAGGTGCTGATGCCGCCGTTGACGACGTACTTGCCGTGGTCGCCCGCGTCGTACCAGCCGCCGGTGACGTCGAGGGTGTAGTCGCACTCCCCGGGCCGGCAGGGCACCGCGCCGTCGCCCTGGTTGGGGGCGACGCCCACGTGGCCGGCCGGGCGGCCGTAGCCCGGGCGCAGGTCCTCGCGGATCTCCACGCCGCTGCGCTGGGTGTAGTAGTACTTCGCCGAGTCCAGCCGCAGCCGCTCGTACGCCGCGGCGTCGATGTCGAAGGGGTGGCTGGTCTCGCCGTCCGCCGTCAGGGTGAAGCCGGTGCCGCGGCCCCGGTAGGAGCCGAAGTCGACGGAGTGCACGTTCTGCCCGGAGGAGGCGTCGACGCCGCGCGGCACGGTCCAGCCGGTGCGGACCACCCGGCCGCGGCCGTCCTTGAGCTGCCAGGGCAGTTTCTCGGTGGCGTCCGTGACGAGCGTGGCGTTCTTCGGCCCGGCGGGCAGATAGCCGACCTGGTTCACCCGGACGCGCGGTCCGGTGTCCGGCACGTGCGGCTCGGGGGCGACGCCGCCCAGCAGCGACACGTCGTCCACGCAGAACCGCCAGGGGTCGGGGCTGCCGCCGAGCTGGAAGCCGACCTGCGCCTGGTCCGTGCTCACCGGTGCGGTGAAGGTGTACGAGTACGTGTCGCCGGACACGCTGAGCTGCGGCGACACCTCGTGGTAGGTGTCGTACGGGTCCACCTGGAGGCCGACGATCGCCCGGACCACGTGGCCGGCGGGCGAGCCGGTCGCGCTGAAGGAGAAGCGGTACGTCTCCCCCTCCTGCAGGGCGATGTCGTTGTGGCCCACGATCGCGTCCCAGCGGTTGGCGGTGCCGCCGGGCACGTCGGCGCACAGGCGGCCGTCGGAGGCGCCCGCGGTGACGCCCTCGGAGGCCCACCAGGGTTCGGTGCCGTTGTCGAACGTGCCGTTGCGGACCTGCTCGACCTCGTCGGCGCCGGCCGGGGCGGCGGGCATCGCGGTGAGCGCGGTCGCCAGCAGACCGGTGAGGGTCAGCAGCGCGGTTCTGCGTCGTTTCACGTCTGGGCTCCTCTGCGGAGGTACGGGGGTACGGGGCGCGAATGGGAGCGCTCCCAACTCCGTGCGCCGCCCATGGTTGTGGCAGATGTGACACGGCGTCAACGGTCGTGACACGACGAGACTCTTCCGGGTGCCGCGGAGGCGGTGGCCCCGGTTCCCGTTCATGTCGCGCGCCGACGCACTAGGCTGGGACTCTGGCGATACGCCGGTTCACGGTGAGTGTGCGCGATGGAGTGGCGACGATGAGGCCGGACGACCCGTTCGACGATGCGGTGACGGCCCGGGCCGTCATCGCCGCCGACGGCACGCTCGCGCGGTGGAGCGAGGGTGCGCGCCTGCTGCTGGGACACCGGTCCGAGGAGGTCGTCGGGCGTCCGGCCGCCGAGCTGCTGGCCGACAGCGCGGGACCGCTCCCGCTGCCCGCCGACCGCTGGAGCGGCACGCTGGTGCTGCGCCACCGCGACGGCGGCACGGTGAGCGTGTGGGTGCTCGCCCACCACCGGCAGCCCTCCGGCGACGGCCCGGGCGAATGGCTCGCGGTCACCCCGCTGGAGGCCACCGACTACGACCTGCCCGACGATCCGCTCGTCAGGAAGGCCGTCTTCCAGTCACCGTGCGCCACGATGGTCTTCGACCACGAGCTGCGGCTGCGCGGTGTGAACGACGCGATGGCCCGGCTCCTCGGGCTGCCCGCCGACCACCTGCGCGGACTGCGGCCCACCGACATCGGGGGCCGCCCGCAGCACAGCGAGCTGGAGCGGCAGCTGCGGCAGGTGCTGCGCTCCGGGCGGCCGCACGACATGCAGACCCACATGAAGGCCAGGGCCGAGAGCTACGCCCACGCCTGGCTGGCCCGGCTGGCGCCGCTGACCGACCGGGCCGGCCGGGTGCGGGGCGTGTGCGTGACCGCCCACGACTTCACCGAGCAGTTCCGGGCACGGGAGCGGCTGCAACTGGTCAACGAGGCCAGCATGCGCATCGGCACCACCCTGGACGTCACCCGGACGGCCCAGGAGCTGGCGGACGTCTGCGTGCCCTCGCTCGCCGACTTCGTCAGCGTGGAGCTGCTGGATCCGGAGGAGGGCGCGGGCGAGCCGGCCGGCCGGCTGTCCCCGCCGGTGTCGCTGCGCCGGGTCGCCCAGCAGTCCCTGACCGCCGGCACCCCGGAGAGCGTCGCCCAGGTGGGTGAGGTCGTCGTCTACCCGGAGAACTCGCCTCAGGCGGACTCGCTGGTCGCCGGGCACAGCGTCGTCGCCTCCGTGCCGGCCGGCGACCTCGACCCCTGGCTTGCGGTGGACGAGACGCGGGCCCGGCGGTTCGAGGAGTACGGGGTGCACGCGATGCTGTCCGTGCCGCTCCAGGCGCGCGGCACGACCCTCGGCGTGGCCGCCTTCACCCGGTTCAACCATCCGGAGGCGTTCACCCACGACGACGTGCTGCTGGCCGAGGAGGTCACCGCGCGCGCCGCCGTCTGCATCGACAACGCCCGCCGCTACTCGCGGGAGCGGGAGACCACGCTCACCCTCCAGCGCAGTCTGCTGCCCCGGACCCTGCCGCGCACGGCCGCCCTGGAGGCCGCCACCCGCTATCTGCCGGCCGCACGCTCCGGGGTGGGCGGCGACTGGTTCGACGTGATCCCGCTGTCCGGGATGCGGGTCGCCATGGTCGTCGGGGACGTCGTGGGGCACGGGATCCAGGCGTCGGCGACGATGGGCCGGCTGCGCACGGCCGTGCGCACCCTCGCCGACATCGACCTCGCCCCCGACGAGCTGCTCACCCACCTCGACGACCTGGTGCTGCACCTGTCGGAGGAGGCGGGCGGCGACTCCGGGCCCGGGGAGGTCGGCGCGACCTGCCTGTACGCGGTGTACGACCCGGTGTCGCGGCGCTGCACGCTGTCCCGGGCGGGACATCCGCCGCCCGTGGTGATCCCGCCGGGCGGGACGGCTCAGCACCTCGAACTGCCCTCGGGGCCGCCGCTGGGGCTGGGCGGGCTGCCGTTCGAGTCGGCGGAGTTCGAGCTGGCCGACGACAGCGTGCTGGCCTTCTACACCGACGGGCTGGTCACCTCGCGGGGACGGGACGTCGACCAGGGCGAGGCGCTGCTGCGTGAGGCGCTGTCCGGTGCGGCGGGTCCGCTGGACGAGACGTGCGACCGGGTGCTGAACAGTGTCCTGGCGCCGGGCGGCGCGACGGACGACGTGGCGCTGCTGCTGGCGCGTCTGCGGGGACTGCCGTCCTCCCAGGTCACCACCTGGGACATCCCGGCCGACCCGGCGCTGGTGGCTCCCATCCGCAAGCAGGTCCTCGACCAGCTTGCCGCGTGGTCGCTCACCGACGCGTCCTTCACGGCGGAGCTGGTGGTGAGCGAGCTGGTCACCAACGCCATCCGCTACGGCGCCCCGCCGATCCGGCTCCGCCTGATCCACGACGCGGCGACCCTGATCTGCGAGGTCTCCGACACCAGCCACACGGCCCCGCACCTGCGCCGCGCCAAGACCTGGGACGAGGGCGGCCGCGGCCTCCTCCTGGTCGCCCAGCTCACCCAACGCTGGGGCACCCGCCACACGGCGGAGGGCAAGACGATCTGGGCGGAGCTGGCACTGGCGGACATGGAGTGACCCGGGCGGGGCCGCTCCGGGCCCCCTCTCACGGGGGTCCCGGGACGCCCGGCCGCGGGCGGACGGGCAGTCACGCACGGTGTGCGGTGGCGAAGCCCCGCCCAGGGAACACGCAGCCGGCGAACGACCTACGGAGACACACCCGGCGCGGGGCCTCGCGGTCGGCGCACACGACGGGCGAGGACGGCACCCTGTGACACGCGTCGTCTCGCGGAGTGTGCCTCGCCGGCGATTCCGTCCTGGGGCCACGCGGCCGGCACGAACCGCTCACCGGAACTCCCGGCAGCGATCCTCGCGGACGGAGGCGATCCGGCCCGGCGCAGCCGTTCGGGGACCGGGTCCGTGCCGGACGCCCGTCACCCGGGCGATCCGGGGCAGGCCCGGCCGGGCGGACGGCGGCCGAGCACCGCGACGCCCACCGGGAAGGCGGGGTCGACGGCCGGTTTCCCCGGCCGGGCGCGCCGTGCCGATCGGGCGGAGTGACCCGCCGTGGAACAGCCACACGGGCGTCACGCGACGCGGCCGGACCCTGGCCCGCACCGGCGCGGCGGAGGGACCGGCGGCCGGTGAACCCGGCGGGGGGTCGGACGCCCCGGGCGCGTCCCGTCTCCCCCGGCACCGTCCCTGGCCCGCGCGCCCCACCCGGCGCACGGCCCCCGCACCGGCGCGGCCGAGGGACCGGCGGCCGGTGGGGCCGGGTGGGCCGTGGCGTCAGTGGCCCGCGATCGGGTGTGGGGTGTACGGCTCGGCGAGTTGCTGCAGTTCCTTGTCCGTCAGGACGAGGTCGACCGCCGCGACCGCGTCCTCGATGTGGGACGGTTTCGCCGCGCCGACGATGGGTGCGGTGACCGTGTCCTGGTGGAGGAGCCAGGCGAGGGCGACCCGGGCGCGGGGGACCCCCCGGGACTCGGCGACGCGGGCGACCGCGTCGACGATCGCGCGGTCGCCCTCCTGGTACAGGGTGCTGCCGAACTGGTCGGTGGCGCTGCGCTCCGTGGTGACGTTCCAGTCGCGGGTGAGCCGGCCGCGGGCGAGCGGGCTCCACGGCAGCACGCCGACGCCCTGGTCGGCGCAGAGCGGCAGCATCTCCCGCTCCTCCTCGCGGTAGAGCAGGTTGTAGTGGTTCTGCATGGACACGAACGTCGTCCAGCCGCGCAGCTCGGCGGTGTACTGCGCCTTGGAGAACTGCCAGGCGTACATCGAACTGGCCCCGATGTAGCGGACCTTGCCCGCCTTGACGACGTCGTGCAGCGCTTCCATCGTCTCCTCGACCGGCGTGTGCGGGTCCCAGCGGTGGATCTGGTAGAGGTCGACGTAGTCGGTGCCGAGGCGGCGCAGGCTGTGGTCCAGCTCGGTCATGATCGCCTTGCGGGAGAGCCCGGCGCCGTTGGGTCCGGGCCGCATCCGGCCGTGCACCTTGGTGGCGAGGACGACGTCGTCCCGGCGGGCGAAGTCGCGCAGCGCCCGGCCGACGATCTCCTCGCTGGTGCCGTCGGAGTACACGTTCGCGGTGTCGAAGAAGGTGATGCCCGCCTCCAGCGCCTGCCGGATCAGCGGCCGGGACGCCTCCTCGTCGAGGGTCCACTCGTGGTTGCCGCGGCCCGGGTCGCCGTAGGTCATGCAGCCCAGGCAGACGCGCGAGACCTCCAGGCCCGTCGAACCGAGCTTCACGTACTGCATCGTTGCTGCTCCTGCCGTCGGGAACGGTTGCTGTCGCAGGAGCGAGCGTACGTCTTCGCGCGCACTCGAAGCGGGGGCCGTTCAGCCGCCGGGCAGGAGGTCGAGGGCCCGCTCCCAGCCGAACTCCCGCCGTCCGCCGTCCCCTTCGGCCTCCCCCGCGTACGGGTCGCCGAAGCGGACGCCCATGCCGCGCAGCCGGGCGACGGCGTCCTGGTAGGCGGAGTGCGCGGCCAGCGCGCCGGAGACGCAGGGCAGCACGGCGATCGGCACGCCGAGCCCGCAGGCCTCGCACAGGGTGCCGACGGCGAGGGTGTCGGCGATGCCGGCCGCCCACTTGTTGACGGTGTTGAAGGTGGCCGGGGCGACCACCACGGCGTCGGGGGCCGGGAAGGGGCGCGGATCGCCGGGGCGGCGCCAGGCGGAGCGGATCGGGCGGCCCGTCTGCGTCTCGACGGCGGCGGCGTCGAAGAAGCCGTTCATCGCCGTCGGGGTGGCGAGGACACCGACCTCCCAGTCCCGCTCCTGCGCGGCGGTGATCAGCTTGCTGACGCCCTCGGCGACTCCGGCGGCGCAGACGACGACGTAGAGGAAGGGCTTGTCGGTCACCTCGGCACCCTAGCGGGACAAATTCGTTTGCCGGTACCGGGCGCCGGCCCTCAGGATCCTGCCCATGTCCACGCACACGCTTCCGCTGCCGTCGTCCGCCCTCGCCGTCGTCGCGGGCCGACAGCAGCAGTCCTGCGCCCGGGAAGGCACGACTCCTCCGCGCCCGTGACCGCGGCGCTGCTCGCGGGGCTGCTGGCCGGGTACGGCATCGCGATCCCCGTGGGCGCCGTCGGCACCTACCTCGTCTCCCTCGCCGCCCGTACGTCCCTGCGCACCGGGGTGTCGGCGGCCCTCGGTGTCGCCACGGCCGACGGTCTGTACGCGCTCGCCGCCGTCCTCGGCGGTTCTGCCCTCGCCTCGGCGCTGCGCCCCGCCCCACGCCGCCAGCGCGGTCAGCACCAGCACGCACCCCCAGCGCAGCGGGCCCAGGGCGGGGCGCAGCGCCGAGG
>MUNG01000193.1 GCA_002154585.1 Streptomyces pseudogriseolus | reverse complement strand
CGGCGCCGCCCCCGCCGCCCTGCCGGTCACCTTCCAGCCCTGACCCCGTTCCGAGCACCGAGCCACGTACCGAGCACCGAGCCACCAGGAACCACCTCGTGACAACGATCACCCCCGACCCCGGGAACCAGAGCCCCCGCGGCCCCTCGCTTGGCCCGCCGAGCGGTACGCCCGGTACGCTCACCGCCGTGCCACACGCTGATCAGTCCCAAACCACCCAGAAGGGCCAACCCGTGACATATCCGGGACCGCCCCGTCCGGACCGGGTCTCCGCCACATCTCTCGCGGAACTCGCCGGTCAGCTGGGTGTCCCCGCACCCGCGCAGACCGCCGACGTCACGGGCATCACCCACGACTCGCGCGCCGTCCGGCCCGGGGACCTGTACGCCGCCCTGCCCGGCGCCCGCGCCCACGGCGCCGACTTCGTCACCCAGGCCGCCGGCCTCGGCGCCGCCGCCGTGCTCACCGACCCGGCGGGCGCCGAACGCGTCGCCGCGACCGGACTGCCCGCCCTGGTGGTGGACGACCCGCGGGCGCGGATGGGCGAACTGGCCGCCACCATCTACGGCCACCCCGGGCGCGATCTGCTCCAGATCGGCATCACCGGCACCTCCGGCAAGACCACCACCGCCTACCTCGTCGAGGGCGGTCTGCGGACCGTTCGCAGCACGGGACTGATCGGCACGGTCGAGATGCGCATCGGCGACGAGCGCATCAAGTCCGAGCGCACCACGCCCGAGGCCACCGACCTCCAGGCGCTGTTCGCGGTCATGCGCGAGCGCGGCACCGAGGCCGTGGCCATGGAGGTCTCCAGCCACGCGCTGGTCCTCGGCCGGGTCGACGGCTGCGTCTTCGACATCGCCGTCTTCACCAACCTCTCCCCGGAGCACATGGAGTTCCACTCCGGGATGGAGGACTACTTCCAGGCCAAGGCGCAGCTGTTCACGCCGGCCCGCAGCCGGCTCGGCGTGGTCAACGTGGACGACGAGTACGGCCGCCGCCTGGTCAAGGAGGCCGGCGTCCCGGTCGTCACCTACTCCGCCGAGGGGCACCCGGACGCCGACTGGCGCGCCGAGGACGTGCATGTCGGCCCGCTGGACTCGACGTTCACCGTGGTCGGGCCCAAGGACGAGCGGATCACCGCCCGCGCCCCGCTGCCCGGCCCGTTCAACGTGGCCAACTCCCTGGCCGCGATCGTCGCGCTGGCCGCCGCCGGACTCGACCCGCAGGCCGCCGCCGACGGCGTCGCCGCCGTGCCGGGCGTGCCCGGCCGCCTGGAGCGCGTCGACGCCGGCCAGCCGTACCTGGCGGTCGTGGACTACGCCCACAAGACGGACGCCGTGGAGTCGGTGCTGCGCGCCCTGCGCAAGGTGACCGAGGGCCGGGTGCACGTCGTGCTCGGCTGCGGCGGCGACCGCGACGTCACCAAGCGGGAGCCGATGGGCGCCGCCGCCGCGCGGCTCGCCGACACCGCCGTACTGACCTCCGACAACCCCCGCTCCGAGGACCCGCTGGCGATCCTCGCCGCGATGCTCCAGGGCGCGGCCTCGGTGCCCGCCCACGAGCGCGGCGAGGTCCAGGTCTTCGAGGACCGGGCCGCCGCGATCGCCGCCGCCGTCGCCCGGGCCGAGCCCGGCGACACCGTGCTGGTCGCCGGCAAGGGCCACGAGCTGGGACAGGACATCGCCGGGGTGGTGCGTCCGTTCGACGACCGCCAGGTGCTTCGCGAAGCCATCAAGAAGACCCAGGGATGAACTTGTGATCGCCCTCTCCCTCGCCGAGATCGCAGAAGTCGTCGGCGGGCAGACGCACGACATACCGGACCCCTCCGTCCTGGTCACCGGCGAGGTGGTCCGGGACTCGCGGGAGGCGGGTCCGGGCAGCCTCTTCGTCGCCTTCGTCGGCGAGCGCGTGGACGGCCACGACTTCGCGGCCCAGGTCGTCGAGGCGGGCGCGGCCGCCGTGCTCGCCTCCCGGCCGGTCGGGGTCCCCGCGATCGTCGTGGAGGACGTCCAGGCCGCCCTCGGGGCCCTCGCCCGCCATGTCGTCGCCCGGCTCGGCGCCACCCTCGTCGCCCTCACCGGGTCGGCCGGCAAGACCAGCACCAAGGACCTCATCGCCCAGGTGCTGCGCCACAAGGCCCCCACCGTGTTCACGCCCGGCTCCCTCAACAACGAGATCGGACTGCCGCTGACCGCGCTCACCGCCACCGAGGAGACGAAGTTCCTCGTGCTGGAGATGGGAGCGCGCGGAATCGGCCACATCCGCTACCTCACCGGTCTGACGCCGCCGCGGATCGGCCTCGTGCTGAACGTCGGCTCCGCGCACATCGGCGAGTTCGGCGGCCGTGAGCAGATCGCCCAGGCCAAGGGCGAGCTGGTCGAGTCGCTGCCGCCGGCCGAGGAGGGGGGCGTCGCGGTCCTCAACGCGGACGACCCCTACGTCCGCGCCATGTCCTCCCGTACGAAGGCGAAGGTGCTCCTTTTCGGAGAGTCCGGCGAAGCGGACGTCTCCGCCGAGAACGTGCGACTCACGGACAGCGGACAGCCTTCCTTCAGGCTTCACACACCCTCCGGTGCAAGCGATGTGACCATGCGCCTGTACGGTGAGCATCACGTGTCGAACGCGCTCGCCGCGGCCGCCGTCGCCCACGAGTTGGGCATGTCCGCAGACGAGATCGCCCGCGCGCTCTCCGAGGCGGGCTCCCTCTCCCGCTGGCGCATGGAGGTCACCGAGCGACCGGACGGCGTGACGGTCGTCAACGACGCCTACAACGCGAACCCCGAGTCCATGAAGGCCGCGCTGCGTGCGCTGGCCGCCATGGGTGAAGCCTCACGGGCAAAGGGGGGACGTACGTGGGCGGTGCTCGGCAAGATGGCCGAGCTCGGGGACGAGGCGCTCGCCGAGCACGACGCGGTCGGACGGCTCGCCGTCCGGCTCAACGTCAGCAAGCTCGTCGCGGTCGGGGGCAGGGAAGCCGCCTGGCTGCAACTGGGCGCATATAACGAGGGTTCGTGGGGTGAGGAGTCGGTGCACGTGTCCGACGCACAGGCGGCGGTCGACCTGTTGCGCAGCGAATTGCGCCCGGGGGATGTCGTACTCGTGAAGGCGTCCCGTTCGGTCGGGCTCGAGAGCGTGGCGCAGGCGCTGCTCGAGACCGGTGCCGAGGGTGAGGTCGCCGCCCGATGATGAATCAGGTCCTGTTCGCAGGAGTCATTGGCCTCTTCCTGACGCTGATCGGCACCCCGCTGCTGATCAAGCTGCTCGCCCGCAAGGGATACGGGCAGTACATCCGCGACGACGGCCCGCGCGAGCACGCCAGCAAGCGCGGTACGCCCACCATGGGCGGCATCGCCTTCATCCTGTCGACGGTCGCCGCCTACTTCCTGTCCAAGGTGATCAGTGGCGAGTCGCCCCGGTACTCCGGCGTGCTGGTGCTGGGCCTGATGGTCGGCATGGGCCTGGTCGGCTTCCTCGACGACTACATCAAGATCGTCAAGCGGCGTTCGCTGGGTCTGCGGGCCAAGGCGAAGATGGCCGGCCAACTGATCGTCGGCGTCGCCTTCGCGGTGTTGTCCCTGCAGTTCGCGGACTCCCGCGGGCAGACCCCGGCCTCCACCAAGCTGTCGTTCATCACGGACTTCGGCTGGACCATCGGCCCGGTGCTGTTCGTGATCTGGGCGCTGTTCATGATCCTCGCGATGTCGAACGGCGTGAACCTCACCGACGGCCTGGACGGTCTGGCCACCGGCGCCTCCGTGCTGGTCTTCGGCGCCTACACCTTCATCGGCGTCTGGCAGTTCCAGGAGTCCTGCGCCAACGGCGAGACCCTGACCAACCCGGGCGCCTGCTACGAGGTGCGCGACCCGCTGGACCTCGCCGTCGTGGCGTCCGCGCTGATGGGCTCCTGCCTGGGCTTCCTGTGGTGGAACACCTCCCCGGCCAAGATCTTCATGGGCGACACTGGTTCGCTGGCGCTCGGCGGCGTGCTCGCGGGTCTCGCGATCTGCTCCCGCACCGAGCTGCTGCTCGCCATCCTCGGCGGCCTGTTCGTCCTCATCACGATGTCGGTGGTCATCCAGGTCGGCTCGTTCCGGCTCACCGGAAAGCGGGTCTTCCGGATGGCGCCGCTCCAGCACCACTTCGAACTCAAAGGCTGGTCCGAAGTCCTTGTGGTGGTCCGCTTCTGGATCATCCAGGGCATCTGTGTGATCGTCGGACTCGGCCTCTTCTACGCGGGATGGGCAGCGGACAAGTGACCGACTGGCAGGGCAAGCACGTCACCGTCGCGGGACTGGGCGTCTCCGGCGTCCCGGCGGCCAAGGTGCTCCACGGACTCGGCGCGAAGGTCACCGTCGTCAACGACGGCGACGACGCACGGGCCCGGGAGCAGGCCGCGGAACTGGAGGCGCTCGGCGTCACCGTCCGCCTCGGGGACGGCGCCACCCTGCCCGACGGCACCGAGCTCATCGTCACCGCGCCCGGCTGGAAGCCGGACAAGCCGCTCTTCGCGGCGGCGGACGCGGCCGGGGTGCCGGTGTGGGGCGACGTCGAACTCGCCTGGCGGCTCAGGAAGCCGGGCGCGGCGGACTGGCTCGCGGTCACCGGCACCAACGGCAAGACCACCACCGTGCAGATGCTCGCCTCCATCCTGGAGGCGGCCGGCCTGCGCACCGCCGCCGTCGGCAACATCGGCGTCTCCCTCCTCGACGCGGTCCTCGGCGACGAGGAGTACGACGTGCTCGCCGTGGAGCTGTCCAGCTACCAGCTCCACTGGGCGCCCTCGCTGCGCGCCCACTCCGCCGCCGTCCTCAACCTGGCGCCCGACCACCTCGACTGGCACGGCTCCATGGAGGCGTACGCGAAGGACAAGGGCCGTATCTACGAGGGCAACCGCGTCGCCTGCGTCTACAACGTGGCCGACAAGGCCACCGAGGACCTGGTCCGCGAGGCCGACGTGGAGGAGGGCTGCCGGGCCGTCGGCTTCACCCTCGGCACCCCCGGCCCCTCCCAACTCGGCGTCGTCGAGGGCCTCCTGGTCGACCGTGCCTTCGTGGAGAACCGGCAGAAGAACGCCCAGGAGCTCGCCGAGGTCGCCGACGTGAAGCCGGCCGCCCCGCACAACATCGCCAACGCCCTTGCCGCGGCGGCCCTCGCGCGCGCCTACGGCGTGCCCGCGGGCGCCGTACGGGAGGGCCTGCGGAACTTCACCCCGGACGCCCACCGCATCGCGCACGTGGCCGACGTGGACGGCGTGGCGTACGTCGACGACTCCAAGGCCACCAACACGCATGCCGCGCAGGCCTCGTTGGCGGCGTACGACTCCGTGGTGTGGATCGCCGGCGGGCTCGCCAAGGGCGCCACCTTCGACGAACTCGTCGCCGAGGCGGCGAAGCGGCTGCGCGGCGCCGTGCTGATCGGCCGGGACCGCGAGCTGATCCGCGAAGCCCTCGCGCGACACGCCCCCGAAGTCCCCGTGGTCGACCTCGGGCGGACCGACACTGGGGCGATGCTCCAGGCCGTCCAGGAGGCGCGGCGGCTGGCCCGCCCCGGTGACACGGTGCTGCTGGCCCCGGCCTGCGCCTCGATGGACATGTTCGCCAACTACAACAAGCGCGGTGACGCGTTCGCCCAGGCGGTGCGCGAGCTCGGCGCCTGACCCCGGCCGCTTCGGCGCCGGGCGACCCTGGGAGGGACGCGTGGGACCGTCCGAGACCTGTTGGCCGGCGTACCGCGGAGGTCGTGATGTCCAGTAGCCGTACCGGCAGGCCGCCCGTGCAGCGGGCCGCCCGGCGCCCCGTCGTGCCCCGCCCCCCGCGCGAGAACCCCCTGCGCACGCTGGTGATCCGGGCGCGCAGGGCCTGGGACCGGCCGCTGACCGCGTACTACGTCGTCCTCGGCGGCAGTCTGCTGATCACCGTGCTGGGTCTGGTGATGGTCTACTCGGCCTCCCAGATCACGGCGCTCCAGATGTCGCTGCCGGGTTCGTACTTCTTCCGCAAGCAGCTGCTGGCCGCCGTGATCGGCGCCGTGCTGCTGCTGGTGGCGTCCCGGATGCCGGTGAAGCTGCACCGCGCGCTCGCCTACCCCATCCTCGCGGGGGCCGTGTTCCTGATGGCCCTGGTGCAGGTGCCGGGGATAGGAGTCGCGGTCAACGGCAACCAGAACTGGCTCGCGCTGGGCGGCAGTTTCCAGCTCCAGCCCAGCGAGTTCGGCAAGCTGGCGCTGGTGCTGTGGGGCGCCGACCTGCTCGCCCGCAAACAGGACAAGCGGCTGCTGGCCCAGTGGAAGCACATGCTGGTGCCGCTGGTGCCGGCCGCGTTCATGCTGCTCGGGCTGATCATGCTCGGCGGCGACATGGGCACCGCCATCATCCTCACCGCGATCCTCTTCGGCCTGCTGTGGCTGGCGGGCGCCCCGACCCGGCTGTTCGCCGGGGTGCTGGCGGTCGCCGCGCTGCTCGGCGCGATCCTCATCCGCACCAGCGAGAACCGCATGGCCCGGCTCGCCTGCCTCGGCGCCACCGAGCCGCAGACCGGCCCGGTCGACTGCTGGCAGGCCGTGCACGGCATCTACGCCCTGGCCTCCGGCGGGATCTTCGGCTCCGGGCTCGGCGCGAGCCTGGAGAAATGGGGTGAACTGCCCGAAGCGCACACGGACTTCATCTTCGCCGTCACCGGTGAGGAACTGGGCCTGGCGGGGACGCTGTCGGTGCTCGCCCTGTTCGCCGCTCTAGGCTATGCGGGTATCCGCGTGGCCGGACGCACGGAGGACCCCTTCGTCAGGTATGCCGCGGGAGGCGTGACCACCTGGATCACGGCGCAGGCCGTGATCAACATCGGTGCGGTGCTCGGTCTGCTGCCGATCGCCGGAGTCCCGCTCCCGCTGTTCTCCTACGGCGGGTCCGCCCTGCTGCCGACCATGTTCGCCATCGGGCTGCTGATCGCCTTCGCGCGTGAGGACCCCGCTGCGCGGATGGCGCTCGCCATGCGGCAACCCCGCTTTGGTAGAAAGCGGATCAGGGGTTCTCAGCGGCCCCGGAGATGGAACACGATGCGACGGCGTGCCCCGGGGGCGCGTTCGTCCGGAGAGCGGTGAATTTCGGTGCATGTCGTACTCGCCGGCGGAGGAACCGCGGGCCACATCGAGCCCGCGCTCGCCCTCGCGGACGCGCTGCGCAGGCAGGATCCGTCCGTGGGCATCACGGCCCTGGGCACGGAGCGCGGCCTGGAGACTCGTCTCGTACCCGAGCGCGGGTACGAGCTCGCGCTGATCCCCGCCGTCCCGCTGCCACGCAAGCCCACCCCCGAGCTGATCACCGTCCCGGGCCGGCTGCGCGGCACCATCAAGGCGGCCGAGCAGATCCTGGAGCGCACCCGGGCCGACGCCGTGGTCGGCTTCGGCGGCTACGTCGCCCTGCCCGGCTATCTCGCGGCCAAGCGCCTCGGCGTGCCGATCGTCATCCACGAGGCCAACGCCCGCCCCGGCCTGGCCAACAAGATCGGCTCCCGGTACGCGGCCCAGGTCGCCGTCGCCACCCCGGACAGCAAGCTGCGGGGCGCGCGCTACATCGGCATCCCGCTGCGGCACACCATCGCCACCCTCGACCGGGCCGCCGTGCGCCCGCAGGCGCGCGCCGCGTTCGGCCTCGACCCCAATCTGCCGACGCTGCTGGTCTCCGGCGGCTCGCAGGGCGCCCGCCGGCTCAACGAGGTGGTCCAGCAGGTCGCCCCGTGGCTCCAGCAGGCCGGGATCCAGATCCTGCACGCGGTCGGCCCGAAGAACGAACTGCCGCAGGTGCAGCAGATGCCGGGCATGCCCCCCTACATCCCGGTAAGTTACCTGGACCGGATGGACCTCGCGTACGCGGCGGCCGACATGATGCTCTGCCGCGCGGGCGCGATGACCGTCGCCGAACTCTCCGCCGTCGGACTCCCGGCCGCCTACGTCCCGCTGCCCATCGGCAACGGCGAACAGCGGCTCAACGCCCAGCCGGTGGTGAAGGCCGGCGGCGGACTGCTGGTCGACGACGCGGACCTCACCCCGGAGTGGGTGCAGCAGAACGTCCTGCCCGTGCTCGCCGACCCGCACCGGCTGTACGAGATGTCCCGCGCCGCAAGCGAGTTCGGCCGCCGGGACGCCGACGACCTGCTCGTCGGCATGGTGTACGAGGCGGTCGCCGCCCGTGCCCACAGGTAGAGGCATGTGACGGAGGGCAGGAAGCGTGGCCGGATCGACGACCGCCGAGCGCGGTGAACGCAAGCGGGAGTCGTCCGGCCCGCCGCCCGTACGAGCCGTACGACGACGGCGTCTTCGTCTGATGATCGCATCGGCGATCGTCCTTCTGTTCCTCGGCAGCGGCACCTTCTGGCTGCTGTACGGATCGGATCTGGTGCGTGTGGAGCGCGTCTCGGTCACCGGGACCGACGTCCTGACGCCGGACCAGGTCCGCGGAGCGGCCGATGTGCCGCTCGGGGAACAGCTCGTCTCGGTCGACACCGGGGCCATCGAGGGGCGGACCGCCGAGGCGCTGCCCCGCATCGACACCGTCGAGGTGGTCCGTTCCTGGCCCGACGAGATCGCGCTCCGGGTCACCGAACGCACCGCCGTCCTCCTCGTCCACCAGGGCGGCAAGTTCGTCGAAGTGGACGACGAGGGCGTCCGGTTCGCCACCGTCGAGAAGGCGCCCAAGGGAGTGCCCGCCCTGGAGATGGACCTCTCCCGTTCCGGGTCCGCGGCGGCCAGCCTCCGGCGCTTCGGCGAGGACCGTCTCGTGCGCGAGGCGGTACGCGTGGCCGGCGCCGTCCCCGAGTCCCTCGCGCCTGAGACGCGCACCGTCAAGGTCCGTTCCTACGACGACATCTCGCTGGAACTCACGGACGGCCGTACCGTCGACTGGGGAAGCAGCGAGAGGGGGGCGCGGAAGGCGCGCGCCCTCACCGCGCTGATGAAAGCGGAGCCGGACGCGCGTCACTTCGACGTCAGCGTTCCCAGCGCCCCGGCGTCATCAGGGAGTTGACGCACATCAGCGCAGGCCAGCACCCTGGTTGGGCAGCGACACGGCTGATCACATAGGGTGAAAAGAAAAACGGGAGGTTCGGCGTGTTCGTTGAACGTGCGCCACGTGTCGACTTAGTGTCCTGTTCAGAAGACTCCAGGGAACAGACACACTGGTAACCCTAAACTTCAACGTTAGGGTTCGGGTCGGCGCTACGGACCGTCCCAATCGGCATCAGTCGTCGGATCGCGGGGGCAGCAGTTGCTCCGGCGGCCCCGGCGACACGTAACTCGAGGCGAGAGGCCTTCGACGTGGCAGCACCGCAGAACTACCTCGCAGTCATCAAAGTCATCGGTGTCGGCGGCGGTGGTGTCAATGCCATCAACCGGATGATCGAGGTCGGTCTCAAGGGCGTCGAGTTCATCGCCATCAACACCGACGCGCAGGCGCTGTTGATGAGCGACGCCGACGTCAAGCTCGACGTCGGCCGTGAACTCACCCGCGGACTCGGCGCCGGAGCGAACCCGGCCGTCGGCCGCAAGGCCGCCGAGGACCACCGCGAGGAGATCGAGGAGGTCCTCAAGGGGGCCGACATGGTCTTCGTGACGGCCGGTGAAGGCGGCGGCACCGGCACCGGCGGCGCGCCCGTCGTGGCCAACATCGCCCGCTCCCTCGGCGCCCTCACCATCGGTGTGGTGACGCGCCCGTTCACCTTCGAGGGACGGCGCCGCGCGAACCAGGCCGAGGACGGCATCGCGGAGCTCCGCGAAGAGGTCGACACCCTCATCGTGATCCCCAACGACCGGCTGCTGTCCATCTCGGACCGCCAGGTGTCGGTTCTCGACGCCTTCAAGTCGGCGGACCAGGTCCTCCTCTCCGGTGTCCAGGGCATCACCGACCTCATCACCACCCCCGGCCTCATCAACCTCGACTTCGCCGACGTCAAGTCGGTCATGTCCGAGGCCGGTTCGGCCCTCATGGGCATCGGCTCGGCCCGCGGCGACGACCGCGCGGTGGCCGCCGCCGAGATGGCCATCTCCTCCCCGCTGCTCGAGGCGTCCATCGACGGCGCCCGCGGCGTGCTGCTCTCCATCTCCGGCGGATCCGACCTCGGCCTGTTCGAGATCAACGAGGCCGCCCAGCTGGTCAGCGAGGCCGCCCACCCGGAGGCCAACATCATCTTCGGCGCGGTGATCGACGACGCCCTCGGCGACGAGGTCCGGGTCACCGTCATCGCGGCCGGCTTCGACGGCGGCCAGCCGCCCGCCAAGCGGGACAACGTCCTCGGTTCCTCCTCGGTCAAGCGCGAGGAGCCCGCCCCGGCCGGCCGGCCGGAGAGCCGCCCGTCCTTCGGCTCGCTCGGCAGCGTCACGCCGAAGGAGGACCCGGAGCCGGCCCCGGCCGCCGAGCCCGTGGCCGACATCCCGGCCGTCCAGCCCCCCGTCCCGCCGTCCCGGAGCTACGACAGCGCGGCCGAGGAACTGGACGTCCCGGACTTCCTGAAGTGATAGGACGGCGCGAGAGCGTGAGCGGCGCGCACTTCGGCTTCACCGACCGGTGGGGCGGGGTGAGCGCCGCTCCGTATGAGGAGCTCAACCTGGGGGGCGCGGTCGGGGACGATCCGCAGGCCGTGCGCACCAACCGGGAACTGGCCGCCAAGGCGCTCGGCGTTGAACCGGCCCGCGTGGTCTGGATGAACCAGGTGCACGGGGCCGACGCGGTCGTCGTCGACGAGCCGTGGGGCGACCGTCCGGTGCCCGAGGTGGACGCGGTCGTCACCGCGCGGCGCGGACTCGCCCTCGCCGTGCTCACCGCCGACTGCGTGCCGGTGCTGCTGGCCGACCCCGTCGCGGGCGTCGTGGCCGCGGCGCACGCGGGCCGGCCCGGACTGGTCGCCGGGGTGGTCCCGGCCGCCGTACGCGCCATGACCGGACTCGGCGCCGACCCGGCCCGGATCGTCGCGCGCACCGGACCCGCGGTGTGCGGACGGTGCTACGAAGTGCCGGAGCGGATGCGCGCCGACGTGGCCGCCGTCGAACCGGCGGCGTACGCCGAGACGAGCTGGGGCACCCCGGCGGTCGACGTCGTCGCGGGTGTGCACGCGCAACTCGAGCGTCTGGGCGTCTCCGGCGCCGAGCGCTCGCCCGTGTGCACACGGGAGTCGGACGATCACTTCTCGTACCGCCGCGACCGCACCACCGGGCGGCTCGCGAGTTATGTGTGGCTGGACGCGAGGACATGACGGACCGTAAGGACGAACTCGCCGCGAACCTGGCGAGAGTGGAGGAGCGGATCACCGCCGCGTGCGACGCGGCCGGTCGCGGACGCGACGAGGTGACGCTGATCGTGGTCACCAAGACCTGGCCCGCGAGCGACGTGCGCGCCCTCGCGGAGCTCGGTGTGCGGCACGTCGCCGAGAACCGCGACCAGGACGCCGCCCCGAAGGCGGCGGCCTGTGCGGATCTGCCCCTCGTGTGGCATTTCGTCGGTCAACTTCAGACCAACAAGGTGCGTTCGGTGGTCGGTTATGCCGATGTGGTGCAGTCCGTCGACCGTGCCCGTCTTGTGTCGGTGCTCTCCAAGGAGGCCGTCCGGGCCGGGCGCGAGGTCGGCTGCCTGATCCAGGTCGCGTTCGACGCCGGTGCCGACGGCCGGGGCGAGCGCGGGGGCGTGGCGCCCTCCGGCGTCGCGGAGCTGGCCGGCCTGGTGGCCGGGGCCGAAGGGCTGCGGCTGGACGGCCTGATGACCGTCGCGCCGCTCACCGGGGAGTACGCGGGCCGCCAACAGGCGGCGTTCGAGCGGTTGATGGATTTGTCGACCGACCTGCGCCGGACCCATCCGGCTGCGAACATGGTCTCGGCAGGGATGAGTGCGGACCTCGAACAGGCCGTGGCCGCCGGAGCGACACATGTGCGCGTCGGCAGTGCGGTACTCGGAGTCCGCCCCAGGCTCGGGTAACGTCGCCAAGAAGTCGGACCACAGCAGAAAATATGGTCATTTCCGCCCAACAGCGGAACAAGGACCCAGTGGATCGCGGGCACTTGGCGGTCGTCAGCGGATCCACCACAGAGCGGAGGACTCGGAGCATGGCCGGCGCGATGCGCAAAATGGCGGTCTACCTCGGCCTCGTGGAGGACGATGGGTACGACGGCCGCGGATTCGACCCAGACGACGATTTCGAACCGGAACTCGACCCGGAGCCGGAGCGGGACCACCGGCGGCACGAGCCGCCGCACCAGTCCCACGGAACACATCAGCCCCAAAGGGACGAAGAGGTACGAGTCGTCCACCCGCCCGCGCCCCGCGAACCGGTGTCCCGTTCCGCTTCGCTGCCCGCGGAATCGCCACGCCCGGCGCGGATCGCGCCCGTGGCATCCATCACACAAGAACGCGCCAGCCTGGAGAAGAACGCACCGGTGATCATGCCCAAGGTCGTGTCGGAACGAGAGCCTTACCGGATCACCACGCTTCACCCCCGGACCTACAACGAGGCCCGTACCATCGGGGAACACTTCCGTGAGGGCACCCCGGTGATCATGAACTTGACTGAGATGGATGACACAGACGCGAAGCGACTTGTCGACTTTGCAGCCGGTTTGGTGTTTGGTCTTCACGGCAGCATCGAGCGGGTGACGCAGAAGGTGTTCCTGTTGTCGCCTGCTAACGTCGATGTCACGGCGGAGGACAAGGCCCGCATCGCAGAGGGCGGGTTCTTCAACCAGAGCTGAGACGCAGGACCGGACCGAGAGCGGCACAGGGGAGAGGGAAAAGCAGGCCATGAGCGTGTTCGCGCAGGTGATCTACATCGCGCTGATGGTGTTCCTCATCGTGCTGATCTTCCGTTTGGTCATGGATTACGTGTTCCAGTTCGCCCGCTCATGGCAACCCGGCAAGGCGATGGTGGTCGTCCTGGAGGCCACCTACACTGTCACCGATCCACCGCTGAAGCTTCTGCGGCGGTTCATCCCGCCGCTGCGTCTCGGGGGCGTGGCGCTCGACCTGTCCTTCTTCGTACTGATGATCATCGTCTACATCCTCATCTCGATCGTGGGCAATCTCGCGAGGTGACTGTGGACGATACGGTCTTGCCGACTGCCGATGACTACGTTGAGGTGAAGAGATGCCGTTGACCCCCGAGGACGTGCGGAACAAGCAGTTCACGACCGTCCGCCTCCGAGAAGGCTATGACGAGGACGAGGTCGATGCCTTCCTCGACGAGGTCGAAGCCGAACTGACGCGCCTGCTGCGCGAGAACGAGGACCTGCGCGCCAAGCTGGCCGCGGCCACGCGCGCCGCGGCGCAGAACCAGCAGAACATGCGCAAGCCTCCGGAGCCGCAGGACCAGCAGCAGCAGGGTCCGCCTCCGGGCATGCCCCAGCAGGGCATGCGAGGTCCCGGCGCTCCGGTGCCCGCCGGCATATCGGGCCCGCCGCAGCAGCAGATGGGCGGCCCCATGGGTGGCCCGCCCCAGCTGCCGAGCGGTGCTCCCCAACTGCCCGCCGGCCCCGGCGGACAGGGCGGCCCGCAGGGTCCCGGCCCCATGGGCCAGGGTCCCGGGCCGATGGGCCAGGGTGGCCCGATGCAGGGGCAGATGGGCCCTGGCGGCCCGATGGGCGGTCCCATGGGCGGTCCGGGTCTCCCCGGTCAGGGCGGCCCCGGTGGCGACAGCGCCGCGCGCGTCCTGTCGCTGGCCCAGCAGACCGCCGACCAGGCGATCGCGGAGGCCCGTTCCGAGGCCAACAAGATCGTGGGCGAGGCGCGTTCGCGTGCCGAGGGCCTCGAGCGTGACGCCCGTGCCAAGGCCGACGCCCTGGAGCGGGACGCGCAGGAGAAGCACCGCGTCGCGATGGGCTCCCTGGAGTCCGCCCGCGCCACGCTGGAGCGCAAGGTCGAGGACCTGCGCGGCTTCGAGCGCGAGTACCGCACGCGGCTGAAGTCCTACCTGGAGTCGCAGCTGCGCCAGCTGGAGACGCAGGCGGACGACTCGCTCGCCCCGCCGCGTCAGCCCGCGAGCGCCGCTCCGTCGCTGCCGCCGTCCCCGGCGCCCTCGATGGCCCCGGCCGGCGCGGGTGCCCCGTCCTACGGCGGCAACCAGACGATGGGCGGTGGCCCCGGCGGCCAGTCCGGCCCGTCGTACGGCGGTCAGCAGCAGATGCAGCCTGCGATGACCCAGCCCATGGCTCCGGTCCGTCCGCAGGGCCCCTCGCCGATGGGTCAGGCGCCCTCGCCGATGCGTGGCTTCCTGATCGACGAGGACGACAACTGACGGCCCCCGTGGCCATGGGTACGGCGTAGCAGTCGGCAGCGTTCAGGGCGGGGCCCCGGGTTCACCAACCCGGGGCCCCGCCCTTGTGCTACGCGCGTTCCTGCCGGTTCGCCCCCGTTGGCGCCATGTGTTCGGATACGGCGGGCTTGTCCGACGCACGCAACGCCGAAGGCCCGGACCGCCGGAGTTTTTCTCCGGGCGGATCCGGGCCTTCACCGTGTGACGCCGGTTGCGCCCTGCTCGGACGCTTACGCCTTGCGCAGACGGAACGTCAGGGACAGCCCCTCGTCCGTGAACGGGGCGCCGTAGGAGTCGTCCGCCTCGCCCCGGGCGAAGTCCGTGGCGAGCACCTCGTCGGCGATCAGCTCCGCGTGCTCCGTCAGCGCGTCCGCCGTCGCGGCGTCGTCCGACGTCCAGCGCAGGGCGATCCGGTCGGCCACGTCCAGGCCGCTGTTCTTGCGGGCCTCCTGGATCAGCCGGATCGCGTCACGGGCCAGGCCGGCCCGGCGCAGCTCCTCGGTGATCTCCAGGTCCAGGGCCACCGTGGCGCCCGCGTCGGACGCCACCGACCAGCCCTCGCGCGGCGTCTCCGTGATGATCACCTCGTCCGGGGAGAGGGTGATCGTCTCACCGTCGACCTCCACCGAGGCCGTGCCCTCGCGCAGCGCCAGGGACAGCGCGGCGGCGTCGGCGCCCGCGACCGCCTTGGCCACGTCCTGGACCCGCTTGCCGAACCGCTTGCCCAGCGCGCGGAAGTTGGCCTTGGCCGTGGTGTCCACCAGCGAGCCGCCCACCTCGGACAGCAGCGCCAGCGACTCGACGTTCAGCTCCTCCGTGATCTGCGTGTGCAGCTCCGGGTCGAGGGTGTCGAAGCCGGCCGCCGCGATCAGGGCCCGCCGCAGCGGCTGCCGGGTCTTGACGCCCGACTCGGCGCGCGTGGCGCGGCCCAGCTCCACCAGGCGGCGCACCAGCGCCATCTGGCGGGACAGCCGCGGGTCGACGGCGGACGGGTCCGCCTCCGGCCACGAGGACAGGTGCACCGACTCCGGCGCGCCCGGGGTGACGGGGACGATCAGGTCCTGCCAGACCCGCTCGGTGATGAACGGGGTGAGCGGGGCCATGAGCTTGGTCACCGTCTCCACGACCTCGTGCAGGGTGCGCAGCGCGGCCTTGTCGCCCTGCCAGAAGCGGCGGCGGGAGCGGCGGACGTACCAGTTGGAGAGGTCGTCGACGAACGCGGACAGCAGCTTGCCGGCCCGCTGGGTGTCGTAGCTCTCCAGCGCCTGGGTCACCTGGTCGGTGAGCGCGTGCAGTTCGGACAGGAGCCAGCGGTCGAGGACGGGGCGGCCGGCCGGGGCCGGGTCGGCCTCGCTCGGCGCCCAGTTCGACGTGCGGGCGTACAGGGCCTGGAAGGCGACCGTGTTCCAGTACGTGAGGAGCGTCTTGCGGACGACCTCCTGGATGGTGCCGTGGCCGACGCGGCGCGCGGCCCACGGCGAGCCGCCGGCGGCCATGAACCAGCGGACCGCGTCCGCGCCGTGCTGGTCCATCAGCGGGATCGGCTGGAGGATGTTGCCCAGGTGCTTGGACATCTTGCGGCCGTCCTCGGCGAGGATGTGACCGAGGCACACCACGTTCTCGTAGGAGGACTTGTCGAAGACCAGCGTGCCGACCGCCATCAGCGTGTAGAACCAGCCGCGGGTCTGGTCGATGGCCTCGGAGATGAACTGCGCCGGGTACCGGCTCTCGAACAGCTCCTTGTTCTTGTACGGGTAGCCCCACTGCGCGAACGGCATCGAGCCCGAGTCGTACCAGGCGTCGATGACCTCCGGCACGCGCGTGGCCGTGGCGCCGCAGCCGTCCTGCGGGCAGGCGAAGGTGACCTCGTCGATGTACGGGCGGTGCGGGTCGAGGCCCGACTGGTCGGCGCCCGACAGCTCGGTCAGCTCCGCGCGGGAGCCGACGACCGTGAGGTGGTCCTCCGCGCAGCGCCAGATCGGCAGCGGGGTGCCCCAGTAGCGGTTGCGGGACAGCGCCCAGTCGATGTTGTTGTTCAGCCAGTCGCCGAACCGGCCGTGCTTGACCGTGTCCGGGAACCAGTTGGTGTTCTCGTTCTCCTCGAGCAGCCGGTCCTTGACGGCGGTGGTGCGGATGTACCAGGACGGCTGCGCGTAGTAGAGCAGCGCGGTGTGGCAGCGCCAGCAGTGCGGGTAGCTGTGCTCGTACGGCAGGTGCTTGAAGAGCAGGCCGCGCCCGTCGAGGTCGGCGGTGAGCTGCTCGTCGGCCTTCTTGAAGAAGACGCCGCCGACCAGCGGCAGGTCCTCCTCGAAGGTGCCGTCGGGGCGGACCGGGTTGACCACGGGCAGGCCGTAGGAGCGGCAGACCTTGAGGTCGTCCTCACCGAAGGCGGGGGACTGGTGGACCAGACCGGTGCCGTCCTCGGTGGTGACGTACTCGGCGTTCACCACGTAGTGGGCGGGGTCGGGGAACTCGACCAGCTCGAAGGGGCGCCGGTAGGTCCAGCGCTCCATCTCGGCGCCGGTGAAGGACTGCCCGGTCTTCTCCCAGCCCTCGCCGAGGGCCTTCTCCAGCAGCGGCTCGGCGACGACCAGCTTCTCCTCGCCGTTCGTGGCGACGACGTAGGTGACCTCGGGGTGGGCGGCGACGGCCGTGTTGGACACCAGGGTCCACGGGGTCGTCGTCCAGACGACCAGCGCGGCCTCGCCGGCCAGCGGGCCGGACGTCAGCGGGAAGCGGACGTAGACCGACGGGTCGACGACCGTCTCGTAGCCCTGGGCCAGCTCGTGGTCGGACAGGCCCGTGCCGCAGCGGGGGCACCAGGGGGCGACGCGGTGGTCCTGGACCAGCAGGCCCTTGTTGAAGATCTCCTTCAGCGACCACCAGACGGACTCGACGTACTCCGGGTCCATCGTGCGGTACGCCTCGTCGAGGTCGACCCAGTAGCCCATGCGGGTCGTCAGCTCGGCGAAGGCGTCCGTGTGCCGGGTCACCGACTCACGGCACTTGGCGTTGAACTCGGCGATGCCGTACGCCTCGATGTCCTGCTTGCCGGAGAAGCCCAGCTCCTTCTCGACGGCCAGCTCCACCGGCAGGCCGTGGCAGTCCCAGCCGGCCTTGCGGGCCACGTGGTAGCCGCGCATGGTGCGGAAGCGGGGGAAGACGTCCTTGAAGACGCGGGCCTCGATGTGGTGGGCGCCGGGCATGCCGTTGGCGGTGGGCGGACCCTCGTAGAACACCCACTCGGGGCGGCCCTCGGACTGCTCCAGGCTCTTGGCGAAGATCTTCTGCTCGTCCCAGAACCTGAGCACCGTGTGCTCGAGGGCGGGCAGGTCGACCTGGGCGGGTACCGGGCGGTACGTCGGCGTTGTCATCAGCGGGCTTCCTCCGGCGGACTTGCTGCCTTCCGACCGGAGGGACGAGAGCTGTGAGTCCTTGCGCCGCCGTCGGCGCGCTCCCGCGGTACCACCCTCCTTGGCCCTCCGGTGCTTCCCGCGCTCCGGTGAGCCCCCTCATTGAGGCCGCGATGCCGGTTCTACCGCCCCGTGCAGGGGTTTCTTCCGGCGGCTCCGGGGTGATCTTCACGTCGCGCTCGCCCCCGGGCTCACACCGTCCCCGGGTCGCTCTGGGCTGCGTACGCCGCTACTCGTCCCCATCCACGCTTTTCGCTCCGCCCAGTGTACGGCGCGGCGCGGCGGGCGGCCGACCGCTTTTCCCGCGACGGTACGCCGGGAATGCCCCGAATGGAGCGGTACGCCTGTTCGGAACGCCGGCACGTCCGTGCGGGCGGCATACCCCGCGGACAGCTGGGCACAACGCATGCAGGTCGCCGCGCGGCGTGCGCGAGGCGAGGCGGCCGGGCGGTGCGCCCCGTTGCCGCAGGGCCTGAGTCGATTTATCGTCCCAGCACGATTCGCGCGCAAGATCACAATATGTGAAGGGGCCGCGGCCATGGTGGCGAAGAAGGGTGCGGCGGCCGAGGCCGCCGAGGCGAAGGCCGGCGCGGCCGAGGCCGCGTCCGGGACGACGGCGTCGAAGGGTGCCACCGCGAAGGCCGGCGGCCGCAAGGCCACCGCGAAGAAGCTCGCCGGCGGCAAGCCGGCACGGGGCGCCGCCGGGAAGGCGGCCGCCCCGGACCGGGGTGCGGGCGGCCGTCGCGGCGCCCGCGAGGGGAACGGTGCGGCCAGGACCAGCGGGTCCGCTCAGGACGGGGCCGGGCACAGCGCGGCCGACGACGCGGACGCGGCCGAGGCCGCGGCGCAGACGGGAGTGACGACGGTGGGTGCTGCGAAGAAGACCCCTGGTCCGGCGGCCGCGGCGGCGGCGACCGCCGTGCCCAAGGCCCGGCACGGTGCGGTGGAGCCGGGCGAGCTCGCGGTGCGTCCCGGCGAGGAGCCGTGGACGGACGAGGAGGTCGACGAGGCGCGGGCGGAGCTGATGTCGGAGGTGCTGCGGCTGCGCGAGGAGATCAGCTCCTCCGAGCGGTCGCTGGCCGGCCTGATGCGCGACTCCGGGGACGGCGCGGGCGACGACGACGCCGACACCGGCACCAAGAACATCACGCGCGAGCACGAACTGGCCCTCGCCGCGAACGCGCGCGAGATGCTCGACCAGTTCGAGCGGGCGCTCCAGCGGCTCGACGCGGGCACCTACGGCCTGTGCGAGAACTGCGGCAAACCCATCGGCAAGGCCCGTATGCAGGCCTTCCCGCGGGCCACCCTGTGCGTCGAGTGCAAGCAGAAGCAGGAGCGCCGGTACTGAGCCGGTACCGAGCCGGTACGGAAGGGCGGCCGCGCAGGCCGTGCCGTACCCTCGTCCTCAGTCAAGGACCTAGGCTGAGGGACTCACGTGGCAGAGGCGGAGCGCATCATCGGTACGCCGGACACTCCGGACGCGGACCGGGACGGGCAGGACCGGGACCAGGAGGACCGGGACCTGCGGGACCGGGACGGCGGGGAGCCGGCCGGCGCCGACGGTACGACGGCGGAGGCGCAGCGGCCCCGCGGCAGGCGGCGGATCGCCGTGCTGTTCGCCGTCGCCGCCTTCGCCTACCTCCTCGACCTGGTCAGCAAGATGATCGTGGTCGAGAAGCTGGAGCACCACGAGCCGATCGAGATCGTCGGCGACTGGCTGCGCTTCGAGGCGATCCGCAACGCGGGCGCGGCCTTCGGCTTCGGCGAGGCGTTCACGGTGATCTTCACGGTCATCGCGGCGGCCGTCATCGTGGTGATCTTCCGCCTGGCCCGCAAGCTCTACAGCCTGCCCTGGGCGATCGCGCTCGGCCTGCTCCTCGGCGGCGCCCTCGGCAACCTCACCGACCGGATCTTCCGCTCGCCGGGCGTCTTCGAGGGCGCGGTCGTCGACTTCATCGCGCCGAAGCACTTCGCCGTGTTCAACCTGGCCGACTCGGCCATCGTGTGCGGCGGCATCCTGATCGTGCTGCTGTCCTTCCGGGGTCTCGACCCGGACGGCACCGTCCACAAGGACTGAGGGCCCCGTCACTCCCGTGCGGGAGTGACGCACCCGTCCGGCATACTCGACGGGTGAGCACGATTCCCGAGATCCGTACCCTGCCCGTGCCCGACGGCCTGGAGGGCGAGCGCGTCGACGCCGCCATCTCCCGCATGTTCGGCTTCTCCCGTACCAAGGCGGCCGAGCTCGCCGCCGCGGGGAAGGTCACGGTCGACGGGTCGGTGGTCGGAAAGTCCGAGCGGGTCAGCGGGGGCGCCTGGCTCGAGGTGGAGATGCCGCAGGCGCCCGCCCCGGTGCAGGTCGTGGCCGAGCCGGTCGAGGGCATGGAGATCGTGCACGACGACGACGACGTGGTCGTGATCGTCAAGCCCGTCGGCGTCGCCGCCCACCCCTCCCCGGGCTGGACCGGCCCCACCGTGATCGGCGGTCTCGCCGCCGCCGGGTACCGCATCTCGACCTCCGGCGCCGCCGAGCGCCAGGGCATCGTGCACCGCCTGGACGTCGGCACCTCCGGCCTGATGGTGGTCGCCAAGTCGGAGTACGCGTACACGTCGCTGAAGCGCCAGTTCAAGGAGCGCACGGTCGACAAGCGCTACCACACGCTCGTCCAGGGCCACCCGGACCCGACCAGCGGCACCATCGACGCCCCCATCGGCCGCCACCCGCAGCACGACTACAAGTGGGCGGTCACCGCCGACGGCAAGCCGTCCGTCACGCACTACGACCTGATCGAGGCGTTCCGCGCCGCGTCCCTGCTCGACGTGAAGCTGGAGACCGGCCGCACGCACCAGATCCGCGTGCACATGGCCGCCCACCGCCACCCCTGCGTCGGCGACCTGACCTACGGCGCCGACCCCACGCTCGCCAAGCGGCTGAGGCTGACCCGGCAGTGGCTGCACGCCGTGCGCCTCGGCTTCGAGCACCCCGGCGACGGACAGTGGGCGGAGTTCTCCTGCGACTACCCGGACGACCTCCAGCAGGCGCTCGACCAGGTCCGCGAGGAGACCTGGGCATGAGCGACGCCTTCACGGTCCGCGTCGCCGAGGACCCCGCCGACCGTGAGGCGTGCTTCGCGGTCCGCAAGGAGGTCTTCGTCGCCGAGCAGGGCGTGCCCGAGGACATCGAGTACGACGCCCACGACGCCGACGCCGTGCACCTGCTCGCCGTCGCCGAAGACGGCACCCCGCTGGGCACGGCCCGGCTGCTGCACGGCGCCGCGGCCGCCGCGAAGAACGGCGGCGACCTGTCGGCCGGCTCCCTCGGCCGGCTCGCCGTGCTGCGGCGGGCGCGCGGCCTCGGGGTCGGCGCGGCGCTCGTGCGGGCCGTCGAGCACGCCGCCCGGGAGCGCGGGCTCACCGGCGTCGACCTGCACGCCCAGACCCACGCCCTCGGCTTCTACGAGCGGCTCGGCTACCAGGCCTACGGGCCGGAGTTCCCGGACGCGGGGATGCCGCACCGGGCCATGCGGCGCGCGCTGTGACCGGGGCGGGGTGACCTCGGCGGCCGTGCGGCGCATGGCAGGCTGGAGAGCGCCCGACCCGTCCGACGCCCGGGAGCGGTGACCGTGGATCAGCTGGCCCTGCTGTTCGCCCTGTTGCTCGGGGCGCTCGTGAGCGTCCCCGTGGGGGAGCGGCTGAGGCTGCCGGCGCCGGTGCTGATGACGGTGTTCGGGATCGTCCTGGCGCTGCTGGAGTTCGTGCCGAACGTCGACGTCCCGCCGGAACTGATCCTGCCGCTGCTGCTGCCGCCCCTGCTCTACGCCGCCGTGCGGCGCACCTCCTGGCGCCAGTTCGCGGCCAACGTCCGGCCGATTCTGCTGCTGGCCGTGGCGCTGGTCTTCGTCACCACCTTCTGCGTCGCCGCCGTCGCCCACGCGATCGTGCCGGGGCTGCCGCTGGCCGCCGCCGTCGCCCTCGGCGCGCTGGTCGCCCCGCCCGACCCGGTCGCGGCGACCGCGGTGGCCGGCCGGCTGGGGCTGCCCCGCCGCCTGGTGTCCATCCTGGAGGGGGAGGGGCTGTTCAACGACGTCACGGCGATCGTGCTGTACCACGTGGCCGTGGCCGCCGCCGTGAGCGGCTCCTTCTCGCCCTGGGCGGCCGGGCTCGACCTGGTGCTGTCGGCCGTGGTGGCGGTCGTCGTCGGACTGGCGCTCGGCTGGGCCACCAACAAGGCCATGGACCTGCTCGGCGACCCCACCCTCCAGGTGGCGCTGACCCTGCTGGTGCCGTTCGCCGCGTACGTCCTCGCCGAGGAGCTGCACGGCTCGGGCGTCCTCGGGGTGCTGGTCACCGCACTGTTCCTGGTGGAGTACGCCACCGACGCCGACGACGTGATGGCGCGGCTGGCCGGGCACACCTTCTGGGACATCGTGGACACCCTGGTCACCGGCGTGGCGTTCGGGCTGGTCGGCCTGGAGCTGCACAACGCGGTCAACACCGCGGCCGGCCACTGGGGCGAGCTGCTCAGCTGGTCGGGGGTGGTCGTCGGGGTGGTCGTGCTGGTGCGGCTGGCGTGGCTGCTGCCGGCGACCTGGCTGACCAAGCGGCTGCACACCGCCCGGGACGTCGGCGAGGAGATCCCGCTCAGCTGGCGCGAGACCGTGGTGATGTGGTGGTCCGGGATGCGCGGGGTGGCGTCCGTCGCGCTGGCGCTGGCCATCCCGCTGGAGACCGACTCCGGCGCCGGCTTCCCCGCCCGCGGCGAGATCGTCTTCATGGCGTTCGGGGTGGTGCTGGGGACGCTGCTGGTGCAGGGGCTCACCCTGCCGTGGCTGGTGGGCAGGCTCGGGGTGCGCGGCGACACCGGACGGGAGAAGGAGCTGGAGCGCCGGCTCGCCGTCCGGGCGGCGAAGGCGGCCAAACGCAGGCTGCGGGAGATCGAGGACGTGGAGGAGCTGCCGGAGGAGCTGTCCGAGCAGCTGATGCGCCGCGCGTTCGACGTGGGCGTGCGGATCAGCCCGGACATCGCGGACGACGAGCGGCGCGAGGCGGTCCGGCAGCGGGCCAGGCGGCTGAAGCGGATCCGGCGCATCGAGCAGGAGATGCTGAGCGCCGCCCGGCACGAGGTGCTCACCGCGCGCAGCGAGCCGGGCGCCGACCCGGAGGTGGTGGACCGGGTGCTGCGTCATCTGGACGTGCGCAGTCTGCGCTGAGCGCCGCCGCGTTGCCGCCGTCCGCCGTCGCCCGCTCCGTAGGGTCGGGGCATGACACGCAATGTTGTGATCAGCGGCGGCGGCACCGGCATCGGGCTCGCCACCGCGCAGACGTTCGCCGCCGACGGCGACCGCGTCCTGCTCGTCGGACGGCGCGGTGACGTCCTGGAGCGGGCCGAGGTGCCCGGCGCGCTGACCTACGCCGCCGATCTGGCCGACCCCGAGGCCGTGCGCGGCGTGTCCGGGTTCGTGGGGCGCGAGTTCGGCGCCGTGGACGTGCTCGTGCACTGCGCGGGCGGCAACGGGCTCCTCGAACCGCCGGTGGGCGGCGACGACCCGCTCGACGCCGTCGCCCGCGACTGGACCGTCAACTTCCGGCTCAACGTGCTGACCGCCGTGCTGCTCACCGAGGCGCTGCGGGACCGGCTCGCCGTGCCCGGCGGGCGGGTGCTGTTCCTCAGCTCCATCGCCGCCCGGCGCGGCTCGGGCCGGGTGTCGTACGCGGCGGCCAAGGCGGGTCTGCACCCGTACGCCCATGCCCTGGCCCGGGAGCTGGGGCCGCACGGGATCACCGTGAACGTGGTCGCGCCCGGCTACATCGAGGACACGGCGTTCTTCGGCGACGACGGCGTCGACGAGGAGCGGCGCGCGCGGCTGGTCGCCGAGACGTCCGACAAGCGCGCCGGCCGGCCCGGCGACGTCGCGGCGACCCTGCACTGGCTCGCCTCGCACGGCGCCGGGCACATCACCTCGCAGATCGTCCAGGTGAACGGCGGCGCCGAGCGCGGCTGCTGAGCGCCGCTCAGCGCGGCTGCCGGGGCGGGTGGGCGTGGGCCCGGCGCGCCGCCGGCACCGGCATCCCGTCGGACGGCGCGATCTCCAGCCCGTCCCGGGGCGGCGGCACCGCGTCGGCGGTGTTGACCCGGGGCAGCGCGTAGGGGTGCTCGTCGGCCAGGAAGCGCATCATCCGCTCGCGGACCTCGACCCGGACCGTCCAGATGTCGTCCGCGTCCTTGGCCGTCACCAGCGCCCGGACCTCCAGGGTGCTCGGGGTGGAGTCCGTGACGGTCAGGTTGCAGGCGCGGCCGTCCCAGGCCGGGCACTCCCGCAGGATGTCGCGCAGCTTCGCGCGCATGGCGTCCAGCGGGGCGCTGTGGTCCACGTGCCAGAACACGGTGCCGGTCATCTGCGGGGTGCCGCGCGACCAGTTCTCGAACGGCTTGGAGGTGAAGTACGACACCGGCATGGTGATCCGGCGCTCGTCCCAGGTGCGCACGGTCAGGAAGGTGAGGGTGATCTCCTCCACCGTGCCCCACTCGCCGTCGACCACCACGGTGTCGCCGATGCGCACCATGTCGCCGAACGCGATCTGGAGCCCGGCGAACATGTTGCTCAGCGTCGACTGGGCGGCGACGCCGGCGACGATGCCGAGGATGCCGGCCGAGGCCAGCAGGGAGGCGCCGGCCGCACGCATCGCGGGGAACGTCAGCAGCATCGCGGCCACCGCGACCACGCCCACCACCGCCGACACCACGCGGCGGATCAGCGTCACCTGGGTGCGCACCCGGCGCACGCGGGCCGGGTCGCGCTCCCGGTGGTTGGTGGCGTACCGGGTGTAGGAGGTCTCCACGACGGCGGCGGCGATCCGGATCGCCATCCAGGCGGCGGACCCGATCAGCACCAGGGTCAGCGTCCGGCCGACGGCGACGTCGTGAGAGGTCAGCAGGCGGGTCTCGTCGTAGGAGGCTCTGAGCAGCACGGCGATGAGCAGCAGCTGGTAGGGAACGCGGGCCCGGCGCAGCAGGCCCCACAGCGGTGTCTCGTGGTGGCGTTCGTCGGCCTTCCGCAGCAGCCGGTCGGTGGCCCAGCCCAGCAGCAGCGTCAGCACCACCGAGCCGCCGACCACGATCAGCGGGCGCAGCACGTCATCCATGCCCCCGAACCTAACCGGCCTGCTCGGGCATGAACATGTGACTTCCGTCCGGACGCGGGTAGTGCCGCCCGCGGGACCCGTCACACCCGGCTGGCACCATGGGCTCCATGAACATCATGCTCTTCCACTCGGCCTTCGGACTGCGTCCCGCCGTGCACCGGGCCGCGGACCGGCTGCGCGCGGCCGGACACGAGGTGTGGACACCGGATCTCTTCGAGGGGCGCACGTTCGACACGGTCGAGGAGGGCATGGCCCACCGGGAGGAGACCGGCAAGGACGAGCTGCTGAGGCGGGCCGTGCTGGCGGCCGCGCCCTACTCGGAGCGCGGCCTGGTGTACGCCGGGTTCTCCTTCGGCGCCTCGGTGGCGCAGACGCTGGCCCTGGGCGACGAGAAGGCCAAGGGCCTGCTTCTCCTGCACGGCACGTCCGACATCGCGGAGAACGCCGCGGCGGACGGGCTGCCGGTGCAGCTGCACGTCGCCGAGCCGGACCCGTTCGAGACCGACGACTGGCTCACCGCCTGGTACCTGGGGATGGGCCGGGCCGGGGCCGACGTCGAGGTGTACCGGTACGCGGGCGCCGGACACCTCTACACCGACCCCGGCCTGCCCGACTACGACGAGGAGGCGGCCGAGGCCACCTGGCGGGTGGCGCTCGGCTTCCTGGACTCGCTGGAGGACTGAGTCCGGCGGGGCGTCACACCGGGTCGTAGGTGCGCTCGGCCTTCTGCGTGCCGCTGCGGGTGCGGTAGGAGCGGACCCACCGGGACGTGGCGTCCGCCGCCGTGCGGTCGGACAGCACGTAGTAGTCCATCTGCGCCCGCTCGGCGGTGACGTCCAGCACGCCGTAGCCGTGCCGGTCGGTGTCCACCCAGTGCACGTGCCGGTTGGCGGCCCGGATCAGCGGGGAGGCCAGCGCGGAGACGGTGCCCTCGGAGACCTTCACGATGTCGTCGAGGTTGTCGGAGGTCACCGAGGTGACCACGAACTCCGTGGCGGCCGACGGCGACAGCGGATAGGTGCCGGCGTTCACCGGGACGTCGTTGGCCCACGCCATGTGGATGTCGCCGGTGAGGAAGACCGTGTTGCGGATGGCGTTCGCGCGCAGATGGGCGAGGAGTTCACGGCGGTCGTCGGTGTAGCCGTCCCACTGGTCGGTGTTGAGGGCGAGGCCCTCCTGCGGCAGCCCCAGCAGCTTCGCGAGCGGCTTCAGCAGGCTCGCGGGCAGGGCGCCCAGCGCGAACGGCGAGATCATCACCGAGGTGCCGACCAGCCGCCAGGTGGTGTCGGACGCCGACAGGCCCGCCTTCAGCCAGTCCAGCTGGGCGCGCCCGGTGAGGGTGCGGTCCGGGTCGTCGACCTCGCCGTCGCCGAGGGAGACCTGCTGCGAGCGGAAGGAGCGCAGGTCGAGCAGCGACAGGTCGGCCAGCTTGCCGAAGCGCAGCCGGCGGTAGGTGGTGCCCTCGACCGCCGGGCGGACCGGCATCCACTCGAAGTACGCCTGCTTCGCCGCGGCCTGCCGGGCCGCCCAGGCGCCCTCCGCGCCCTCGGTGTGGTTCTCGGCGCCGCCCGACCAGGTGTCGTTGGCGAACTCGTGGTCGTCCCAGATCGCGACGACCGGCGCCGTGGCGTGCAGTGCCTGGAGGTCCGGGTCGGTCTTGTACGTGGCGTGCCGCAGCCGGTAGTCGGCGAGGGTGACGATCTCGTGGGCGGGGGAGTGCGGGCGGACGACCTGGTCGCGGGCGCCGTACTCGCCGGTGCCGTACTCGTAGACGTAGTCGCCCAGGTGCAGCCAGGCGTCCAGGTCGCCGCGGGCCGCGAGGTGGCGGTACGCCGCGAAGTGGCCGGCCTCCCAGTTGGCGCAGGACACCACGCCGAACCGCAGCCCGGTCACCGCGGCGTCGGCGGCCGGGGCGGTGCGGGTGCGGGCGACGGGCGAGTCGGCGCCGTCCGCGGAGAAGCGGAACCAGTAGTCGGTGGCGGGGCGCAGGCCGCGTATGTCCGCCTTGACGGTGTGGTCGGAGGCGGCGGTGGCGAGGACCGTGCCCCGCGCGACGACGTCGGTGAACGCCCGGTCGCGGGCGACGGTCCAGCTCACCTCGGTGTCCGGGCCGATGCCTGAGCCGGGGACCGCCTCCGGTACCGGGGTCACGCGGGTCCACAGCAGCACGCCGTCCGGCAGCGGGTCGCCGGAGGCGACGCCGTGCAGGAAGGCGGGGGCCGAGCGGGCGGCGCGGGCGGCCGGCGCGACGGCGAGCGGTCCGGCCAGGGCCGCGCCGGCGGCGGCCGCCTTGACGACCGTGCGGCGGCGCGGGGTGAGGGGGGCGGTGTCCGCGGTGGCGGAGACGGCGCTCTCGGTTCTTCCGTGTCGACTGGTCACAGCCGATCAGGTTACTGACGCGTACATGCCTGAGCGGGCGAACCCGGGAAAAGTTCGCCCGCTCTTCAGCCGTCCGTCGGACCGCCGTGTCAGCCCTTCAGCGCCTTGTCGACCGCCGCGGTGAACTCGGCCGCCGTCATGGGCGCGTTCTGCCCGTCGGAGCCGGTGAGCTTCTTGCCGTCCATCTTCACCGTCGGCGTGCCCTGGACGTCGCTGCTGTCGAACTTGTCCGACATCTCCAGCGCCCAGCGGTCGTAGGTGCCGTCCTTCACCGCCGCCTGGAACTCCTTGTTGTTCTTCAGGGCGTCCACGGTGTCGGCGACCTTGATCAGGTAGGCGTCGTCCTTGAACTTGTCGTCCGTCTCCTCGGGGTGGAACTCCGCCGAGTAGAGCGCCGACTTGTACGCCAGGAACGCCTCCGGGCTCACGTCCAGCGCGGCGCCCAGGGCGCTCAGCGCGTTCTTCGAGCCCTCGCCGGTGAGGTTGCGGTCCAGGAACGAGGCGCCTATGAACTGCACCTTGTACTTGCCGTCCGCGACGTCCTTCTCGATCGTCTCGCCCACGGCCTGCTCGAAGGAGGAGCAGATCGGGCAGCGCGGGTCCTCGTACAGCTCGAGGGTCTTCTTCGCGTCGGCCTTGCCGATGACGACGGTCGTGCCGTCCTTGCCGCTGGTGTTCGCCGGCTTGACCAGCTCGGCGTCCTTCGCGGCCTCCCAGTGGTCCGGCTTGTTCGCCTGGACCACCGCGTAGCCGATGCCGCCGGCCGCGGCCAGCACGCCGACCACCGACGCGGCGACGATCAGCTGCCGCCTGACCTTCGCCCGCTTCGCCTGGCGCTCGCGCTCCTCGCGCAGCCGCTCGCGCGCCGCCGTCTTGGCCGCCTGGCTGTTCCGCTTGCTCATGGTGATGTCTCCACAGGGGACGCACACGCTCGTGTGCGGAGTTCGTACGGGGGGACTGCTGATGCTCGGACGACCGCCCGGGGCGTGATCCGCCTCAGGCGGCGAGGGAGCACGGCGGCCCGCGCCGTCCCAGGGAGTGCGCGAGGAGCAGGGTGCGCGCCACGGCGGCGCGGTGCGGGGTGCGGACCGGCCGGCCCGCCTTCGGCGGCCTGCGCACGGTCACCACCGCGACGGCCAGCAGCAGCGGACGGACCGCCGTCGACGCCGTCGCCGCGAGCGCGCCCAGCAGCTGGGCCAGCGCCCGCTCCCCGCGGCGCAGCCAGGCGGCGGCCAGCAGGCCCACCCCGATGTGCGCGCCCAGGAGCAGCCAGGCGGTCGCGGGGCCGGCCTCGGCCAGCACCGCCGCCACCCGGTCGCCGCCCTCCGCGGCATGCCCGGTGACCCGGGCCAGCGGCACGCCCACACCGGTGCCGTCGCCGCACAGCACGTCGAAGCCGACGGCGCGCAGCGGGCCGGCCACCGGGCCGCCCATCCGGCCGTAGCAGACGTGCTGACCGGTGGTGAAGACCGTGTCGGCGGCCAGCTCCAGCGGGATCAGCAGGGCGGCGATCCGCCCGAAGGAACGTTCCCGCCCCGCGAGCGCGTAGGCCAGGCCGAACACGGCGGCGCCGATCAGGGCCACCGTGCTCAGCGGCAGCGGGGCTCCGGACAGCAGCACGTGCGACGCGGTGCTGAGGGTCACGACGACAGCCGTGAACAGCGCCGCGCGAACGGCTCTGAGCTGGGGTCCGGATATGTCCATGGCGGCTACGAGTGTGGCACGAGCTCCGTTAAGGGGTCCGTGAAGGGACCCTGTGAGTGCGGAAGGTTACAGGCCCGGAATCCGGCCGTTGCGGAACAGGTCGAGGAAGATCTGGTGGTCCCGGCGGGCCCGCGCCCCGTAGTCGTGGGCGAAGTCCACCAGCAGCGGCACCAGCGCCTCCTCGTCGGCCGCGATCGCCGCGTCGATGGCCCGCTCCGTGGAGAACGGCACCAGCGACTCGCCGGAGGTGTCGTCCGCCGCCGCGTGCATCGCCGCCGTCGCCCGGCCCAGGTCGGCGACCACCAGCGTGATCTCCTCCGGGTCGTCGAGGTCGCTCCAGTCCAGGTCCACCGCGTACGGCGAGACCTCGGCCACCAGCTGCCCGGCGCCGTCCAGCTCGGTCCAGCCCAGCCACGGGTCGGCGTGCGCCTGGAGGGCGCGCTGGGAGATCACCGTGCGGTGCCCCTCGTGCAGGAAGTACTCGCGCACAGCGGGATCCGTCACGTGCCGGGAGACCGCGGGGGTCTGCGCCTGCTTGACGTAGATCACCACGTCGTTCTCCAGGGCGTCGCTGTGCCCCTCCAGCAGGATGTTGTACGACGGCAGCCCGGCCGAGCCGATGCCGATGCCCCGGCGGCCCACGACGTCCTTCACCCGGTAGGAGTCCGGGCGGGCCAGGGACGCGTCCGGCAGCGTCTCCAGATAGCCGTCGAACGCGGCGAGGACCTTGTAGCGCGTGGCGGCGTCCAGCTCCACCGCGCCGCCGCCGGGCGCGAAGCGGCGCTCGAAGTCACGGATCTCCGTCATCGACTCCAGCAGCGAGAACCGGGTCAGCGACCGGGCGTCCCGCAGCACGTCCAGCAGCGGCCCCTGCGCGGTGTCCAGGGTGAACGGCGGCACCTCGTCCCGCTTCGCGCCGGTCGCCAGGGCGTGGATCCGCTCCCGGTAGGCGGCCGCGTACACCGACACCAGGTCCGTGATCTGCTCGTCGCTGAGCGCCTTGGCGTACCCGATCAGCGCCACGGACGCCACGAAACGCTTCAGGTCCCACAGGAAGGGGCCGACGTACGCCTCGTCGAAGTCGTTGACGTTGAACACCAGGCGGCCGCCCGCGTCCATGTACGTGCCGAAGTTCTCCGCGTGGAGATCGCCGTGGATCCACACGCGCGAGGTGCGCTCGTCCAGGTACGGGCCGCCCTGACCCTGCTGCCCGGCGGACAGGTCGTGGTAGAAGAGGCTCGCCGTCCCGCGGTAGAACGCGAACGCCGACGCCGCCATCTTCCGGAACTTCACCCGGAACGCGGCCGGGTCGGCGGCCAGGAGCTCGCCGAAGGCGGTGTCGAGGACGGCGAGGATCTCCTCGCCGCGGTGCTCGTCGCTGAGCTGCGGGACCGACATCGCTGGGTGCCTCCTGGTGCGGGATCTCGGGGACGGCTGGTCCGTCGCCTGCCTAACGTGCGGACGCGCGCGGGAGTGCCCGGCGCCCCGCCCGAAGGTACGCGGGGAAGGGCTCCGGGTGTCAGTGCCGGGGCATAGACTTCCGAGCTGTCCCCCGGGACCGTCCACCCGCTGCCGATGAGATCTCCCTGGAGGCCGCACCGTGTCGAAGCCGCCGTTCACGCACCTGCACGTCCACACCCAGTACTCGCTGCTGGACGGTGCCGCGCGGCTGAAGGACATGTTCGACGCCTGCAACGAGATGGGCATGACGCACATCGCCATGTCCGACCACGGCAACCTGCACGGGGCGTACGACTTCTTCCACTCCGCGCAGAAGGCCGGCGTCACCCCGATCATCGGCATCGAGGCGTACGTCGCCCCCGAGTCCCGGCGCAACAAGCGCAAGATCCAGTGGGGCCAGCCGCACCAGAAGCGGGACGACGTCTCCGGCTCCGGCGGCTACACCCACAAGACGATGTGGGCGGTGAACAGCACCGGTCTGCACAACCTCTTCCGGCTCTCCTCCGACGCCTACGCCGAGGGCTGGCTTCAGAAATGGCCCCGGATGGACAAGGAGACCATCGCCAAGTGGTCCGAGGGCATCGTCGCCTCCACCGGCTGCCCCTCCGGCGAGGTGCAGACCCGGCTGCGCCTCGGCCACTTCGACGAGGCCCTCAAGGCGGCCGCCGACTACCAGGACATCTTCGGCAAGGACCGGTACTTCCTGGAGCTGATGGACCACGGCATCGAGATCGAGCACCGGGTCCGCGACGGCCTGCTGGAGATCGGCAGGAAGCTCGGCATCCCCCCGCTGGTCACCAACGACTCGCACTACACGTACGCGCACGAGGCGACCGCCCACGACGCGCTGCTGTGCATCCAGACCGGCAAGAACCTCTCCGACCCCGACCGCTTCAAGTTCGACGGCACCGGCTACTACCTGAAGTCCACCGACGAGATGTACGCCATCGACTCCTCGGACGCCTGGCAGCAGGGCTGCGCCAACACCCGGCTGATCGCCGAGATGGTCGACACCACGGGCATGTTCGTCAAGCGCGACCTGATGCCCAAGTTCGACATCCCCGAGGGGTACACCGAGGTCTCCTGGTTCCGCGAGGAAGTCCTGCGCGGCATGAACCGCCGCTTCCCCGACGGCATCCCGGACGACCGCATGAAGCAGGTCGAGTACGAGATGGACACCATCATCTCGATGGGCTTCCCGGGCTACTTCCTCGTGGTCGCCGACTTCATCATGTGGGCCAAGAAGCAGGGCATCGCGGTCGGCCCCGGCCGTGGCTCCGCGGCCGGCTCGATCGTCGCGTACGCCCTCGGCATCACCGACCTCGACCCGATCCCGCACGGCCTGATCTTCGAGCGGTTCCTCAACCCCGAGCGCATCTCCATGCCCGACGTCGACATCGACTTCGACGAGCGCCGGCGCGTCGAGGTGATCCGCTACGTGACCGAGAAGTACGGCGCCGACAAGGTCGCCATGATCGGCACGTACGGCACCATCAAGGCGAAGAACGCCATCAAGGACTCCGCGCGCGTGCTGGGCTACCCGTACGCGATGGGCGACCGCATCACCAAGGCGATGCCCGCCGACGTCCTCGGCAAGGGCATCCCGCTGTCCGGCATCACCGACCCCGCGCACCCCCGCTACTCGGAGGCCGGCGAGGTCCGCGGGATGTACGAGAACGAGCCGGACGTGAAGAAGGTCATCGACACCGCCAAGGGCGTCGAGGGACTGGTGCGGCAGATGGGCGTGCACGCGGCCGGCGTGATCATGTCCAGCGAGACCATCACCGACCACGTCCCGGTCTGGGTCCGGCACACCGACGGCGTGACCATCACGCAGTGGGACTACCCGAGCTGCGAGTCGCTCGGCCTGCTCAAGATGGACTTCCTGGGCCTGCGCAACCTCACCATCATGGACGACGCCGTCAAGATGGTGAAGGCGAACAAGGGGATCGACATCGATCTCCTGAGCCTCCCGCTCGACGACCCCACGACCTTCGAACTGCTCCAGCGCGGCGACACCCTCGGCGTGTTCCAGTTCGACGGCGGCCCCATGCGCTCCCTGCTCCGGCTGATGAAGCCGGACAACTTCGAGGACATCTCCGCCGTGTCGGCCCTGTACCGGCCGGGCCCGATGGGCATGAACTCGCACACCAACTACGCCCTGCGCAAGAACGGCCAGCAGGAGATCACCCCGATCCACCCCGAGCTGGAGGAGCCGCTCAAGGAGGTCCTGGACGTCACCTACGGCCTGATCGTCTATCAGGAGCAGGTGCAGAAGGCCGCCCAGATCATCGCCGGCTACTCGCTCGGCGAGGCCGACATCCTCCGCCGCGTGATGGGCAAGAAGAAGCCCGAGGAACTGGCGAAGAACTTCACCATCTTCCAGGCCGGCGCCCGCAAGAACGGCTACAGCGACGAGGCCATCCAGGCCCTGTGGGACGTGCTGGTCCCCTTCGCCGGCTACGCCTTCAACAAGGCGCACTCCGCCGCGTACGGCCTGGTCTCCTACTGGACCGCCTACCTCAAGGCCAACCACCCCGCCGAGTACATGGCGGCGCTGCTCACCTCGGTGAAGGACGACAAGGACAAGTCCGCGGTCTACCTCAACGAGTGCCGCCGCATGGGCATCCGGGTGCTCCCGCCCAACGTCAACGAGTCCGAGTCCAACTTCGCCGCGCAGGGCGACGACGTGATCCTCTTCGGCCTCTCCGCGGTGCGCAACGTCGGCACCAACGTGGTGGAGTCGATCATCAAGTGCCGCAAGGCCAAGGGGAAGTACACGTCCTTCCCGGACTACCTCGACAAGGTCGACGCGGTCGTCTGCAACAAGCGCACCACCGAGTCGCTGATCAAGGCCGGCGCCTTCGACACCCTGGGCCACACCCGCAAGGGCCTCACCGCCCAGTACGAGCCGATGATCGACAACGTGGTGGCGGTCAAGCGCAAGGAGGCCGAGGGACAGTTCGACCTCTTCGGCGGCATGGGCGAGGAGCAGAGCGACGAGCCGGGCTTCGGCCTGGACGTGCAGTTCACCGACGACGAGTGGGACAAGACGTACCTCCTCGCGCAGGAGCGCGAGATGCTCGGCCTGTACGTCTCCGACCACCCGCTGTTCGGCCTGGAGCACGTGCTGTCCGACAAGGCCGACGCGGGCATCTCCCAGCTCACCGGCGGCGACTTCGGCGACGGCGCGGTGGTCACCATCGGCGGCATCATCTCCGGCCTCCAGCGCAAGATGACCAAGCAGGGCAACGCCTGGGCGATCGCCACCGTGGAGGACCTCGCGGGCTCCATCGAGTGCATGTTCTTCCCGGCGACCTACCAGCTCGTCTCGACCCAACTCGTCGAGGACGCCGTGGTGTTCGTCAAGGGCCGGCTCGACAAGCGCGAGGACGTGCCCCGGCTGGTCGCCATGGAGCTGATGGTCCCCGACCTGTCCAACGCCGGCACCAACGCGCCCGTGGTGCTCACCATCCCGGCCACCCGCGTCACCCCGCCGATGGTCAGCCGGCTCGGCGAGATCCTCACCCACCACAAGGGCGACAGCGAGGTCCGCATCAAGCTCCAGGGGCCCACCAGGACGACCGTGCTGCGGCTCGACCGGCACCGGGTCAAGCCCGACCCGGCCCTGTTCGGCGACCTGAAGGTGCTGCTCGGCCCGTCCTGCCTGGCCGGCTGACGCCCGGGCCACCCCCGACACGCCGGAGGGGCGCACCCGCGACGGGTGCGCCCCTCTTCCTGTGCGGCGGGGCCGTCATGGCCCTTCACGCCGACGTCAGTTGTGGCCGAAGCGCTTCTGCCGGCCCTTGCCGCGGCCGGCCTCGCCGGGTATCGCCTGCGTGGTGCGCTGCTCGTCCGGGGCCTCCAGGGTGGCCGTCTGGGCGGCGCGCGGGGCGCGCTCGGCCTGGGGCTGCTTACGGTCACGGTTCTTGTTCTTGGCCATGGTGTTGCCTCCTGTGGGGACTAGGGGCCAGGGCCGGATTCAGATTCACACAAGCCGATGACCGACGCATGTCGGACAATTACCGTCTGTGATGGGGCGGTCGGGGGAGGAAGTGTGGAAACGCCACGCCGAAGATCGAGTTCGGGCCGTTAACACCGGCAGGGTCGGGCAGACTCGAAGGAAGCCCGAAGCCAAACTCCCCGGAAAGAGGGTGGATCGCGTGGACCGCTGCATCGTCCTGGTGGACGCCGGGTATCTGCTGGGGGCCGCCGCCAGTCTCCTCGCCGGGGAGCCCTCGCGGTCCCGCATCACCGTGGACCACGCCGCCCTGATCCAGGGACTGCGTGACCGCGCCGAGAACGACACGCGCCGGCCGCTGCTGCGCATCTACTGGTTCGACGGCGCCCCCGACCGCGTGCCGCAGCCCGAGCACCGCCGGCTGCGCGTCATGCCCCGGGTCACCGTCCGGCTGGGCGCGCTGACCCGCAGCGACGGGCGCTGGGCGCAGAAGGGCGTGGACGCGGCGATGCACGCCGAGTTGACCGAGCTCGCCCGTAACCGCGCTTGCTCCGACATCGTCCTGGTCACCGGTGACGGCGATCTGCTGCCGGGCATGATGGCCGCCAAGGAGCACGGCGTCGCCGTGCACCTGTGGGCCGTGCAGGCCGCCGACGGCGACTACAACCAGTCCGAGGACCTGGTCGCCGAGGCCGACGAGCGCCGCGTCCTGGACCGGGCGTGGATCACCCAGGCCGTGCGCGCCAAGGAGACCGGCGGGGTGTGCGCGCCGCCGCCCTCCCCCCGGCCCGAGATCGCCGCGATCCTCTCCGCGCCGCTGCCCGACTCCGCCCTCGCCCCGGCCGCCGGGCGCGCCCCGGCCGAGTCGCGCCATCCGGCCGACGCCGCGCACAACGGGACCGCCGAACGCGCGCCCGCCGCCAAGGGCGTGCCCACCCCGAAGGACCTGGCCGCGCTGCGCCACCCCGGGCTGCACCAGCCGCAGCAGCCCGCCTCCGCGACGCTGCGCTGGTCCTCCGACAAGGGCTGGGTGGACAGGCCGGCCGCCGAGCCGCCGGACGCCGCGTCCATGCCGACGCTGGCGCAGCTCACCACGGCCGAGCAGCGGTGGGCCGACCGGGAGGAGGACATCACCACCGTCGGGGGCGACCCCTTCGAGGTGGGGCAGGTGTTCGCGCGGCGGTGGGCGGAGCGGCTGGGCGACCAGAGTCATGTGCGGAAGCTGTCGGGGATGTATCCGCGGATTCCGCACCGGATCGACGGTGAGCTGTTGCGGTACGCGGCGCGGTTCGGGCTGCTCGCGCACAAGGACGACCAGATCGACGAGCGGGACCGTTACGCCATTCGGGCGGGGTTCTGGCGCGAGCTGGATACGCGGACGGGGACGGAGAGGGCGTCCGCCGGGGAGTGAGGACGCGGCGGCTTCACAGCCGGGGGTGTCATGGCACCCTTCGCGCAGTTCCCCGCGCCCCTCAGGGGCGCGGGGAACTGCGCGACCAGCCACGGCGGACCCGCGGATCAGGTCCGTGGGAAGGCACCCCATTCCTTGATCGCGAAGCCGTCGCCCGCAGGGCGGACCTCCGCCGCACCGTGGCCGGGCCAGTGCGCCGGCACAACCAGCTCCCCCCGCTCCGCCGCCCGGGCGAGATAGGCCCGCCGCGTCTTCGCGGCCTGCCGCAGATCGTCGCAGAAGCAGCTGTTCCACTCCGGTTCGAGCACCTGCACCGGACTGTGCAGCATGTCCCCGACGAACACCGCACGGTCCGTGCCCGAGCGCAACGTGAGGGCGGACGAGCCCGGCGTGTGGCCCGGCGCGGCCTCCAGCAGCAGGTTGCCGTCGATGCGGTGACTGCCCTCCCACAGCACCAGCTGCCCCGCCCGCTCGACGGGTGCGACGCTGTCCTCGAACACCAGCCTGCTGCCCTCCCAGCGGACGCGTTCGTGGTCGTCGCGCGGCGCCCGGCCGCCGCCGGGACCGGGGCCCGCGGGGTCGAAGTACCGGTGATCGACACGCGGGACCAGGTACGTCGCGTGGGGGAAGGCCGGCACCCACTCCCCGTCACGCCACTCGGTGTTCCAGCCGACATGGTCGTAGTGGATGTGCGTGTTGACGACGACGTCGACGTCCTCGGGCGCGACGCCGGCCTCCCTCAGCCGGGCGAGGAAGTCGGTGTGCAGGTGGGCGAACTGCGGGACCTGCGGGCGGTCCCGGCCGTTGCCGATCCCGGTGTCCACCAGGATGGTCCGGCCCTCGCTGCGCAGCACCCAGGTCTGGACGTGGCAGCGGTAGGCGTCGTCGGCGGGCGTCCAGAAGTCGGGCGCCAGCCAGTCCTCGTTGCGCCGCCAGGTCTCCTCGTCGCTGTCCGGGATGATGAAACGCGCGGTGCGGACGGGGCCCGACCACTCGATCACGCGGGTCATCTCGACGTCGCCGAGCACGATGCCGGGTGCGGACATGGCAGTCCTCCAGTGCGAACGGGTCAGGTCAGGCCGGGCCGCTCCCGCGCGGGGGCGCGTAGCGGGCCAGGAAGGTGCGTACGGCCTCGTCGATCACCACGTCCGGATCGGGCCCGGCGGCGGTCTCCTCGGTGAAGGCCATGACGCGCGGCCAGACGAGGAACTCCTGGACGAGGCCCATGAACTGCCGTGCGGCGAGGCGGGTGTCCGGGCAGTGCAGCCGGCCGGCGCGGACCAGGGCGTCGAGGCGGTCGGTGAACGCCGCCGCCACCGGCCCCTTCCCCAGCCGGTAGAACTCCTCCGCGATCCACGGCAGCCGGGCGGACTCGGCCACCACGAGCCGCGCGAAGCGGATCTGGTCCGTCTCGTCGGCGAAGCGGCGGAGCGAGCCGGCGAAGACGCGCAGCACCTCCTCGGCGCTCGCGTCCTCGGCGTCCGCGGCGCTCGCGACGTTCTCGGCGTCCCCGGCCGGCCGCCCGTCCCGCTCGGCGAACGCCGCCCAGTGGTCGCGGACCATCTCCCGGAACACCGCCTCCTTCGACCCGAAGCGGTTGTAGACGGTCTGCCGGGAGAGGCCGGCGCGCTCGGCGACCCGCTCCAGGGAGACCCCGGCGTAGCGGTCGGCCAGGAACAGCTCCTTCGCCGCGCGCAGGATCCTCAGGTCCGAGGCCGACCTGCGGCGCTCGGCGCCCCCGGCCGGGGCATCCTCCGTACGGGCGGTCATGCGGGCTCCCTCCTCACGATGCGTCTGGGCTTTACAGTACAGTCAAATTCGGGCGGCGCGCATGCCGTCCGGGGCGCCGATCCCTCCCCTGGTGTCCGGTGCGTCCCCCCGGAGAGGGCCGGGCGGAAGGGTGACCCGGGAGCGGGGGGACGGGGGCGACCCCGTAGGCTCGTCCCTCGTGAGTACGCGCGCGGCACAGGTACATCGGCACGGTGGTGACGTCGTGTGCGCGGTGCGCGGGCTGACCAAGACCTATCCGGCGGTGCGCGGACGGCGCGGGGTGCCGGCGACGCCCGAGGTGCGGGCCACCGACGACGTGGCGCTCGACATCGCGCGCGGCGAGATCTTCGGCCTGCTCGGCCCGAACGGCGCCGGCAAGTCCACCCTCGTCCGGCAGATGACCGGCCTCATGCGGCCCGACAGCGGCAGCGTCGAGATCCTCGGCCACGACATCGTCCGCCACCCCGAGCGGGCCTCCCGCATCCTCGCCTACCTCGGGCAGGAGTCCAGCGCCCTCGACGAACTGACCGTCTCCCTGGCCGCCGAGACCACCGGCCGGCTGCGCGGGCTCGACGCCCGCCAGGCCCGCGCTGAACGGGACGACGTGCTCGACGAGCTGGGGCTCGCCGCCCTCGCCTCCCGCCCGCTGCGCAAGCTCTCCGGCGGCCAGCGCCGGCTCGCCTGCTTCGCCGCCGCGCTGGTGGGGGAGCGCCCGCTGCTGGTGCTCGACGAGCCCACCACCGGCATGGACCCCGTGGCCCGGCGCGCCGTGTGGTCCGCCGTCGACCGCAGGCGCGCGGAGCACGGCACCACGGTGCTGCTGGTCACCCACAACGTCATCGAGGCCGAGACCGTGCTCGACCGGGTCGCCGTGCTCGACCGCGGCCGGGTCATCGCCTGCGACACCCCGAACGGGCTGAAGGAACAGGTCGCCGGGGAGGTCCGGGTCGAGCTGGTGTGGCGGGAGGCCGCGCCGCTGCACGTGCCCGAGGTGGCCGCGCTGCGCGACCGGGCCGTCGAGTCCGGCCGCCGCTGGACCCTGCGGCTGGCGCCCGAGGAGGCCCGCACCGTCGTCGCCACCGTCACCGGCGGCGCCGCCTTCGCCGCCCTCGACGACTTCACCCTCGCCACACCCAGCCTGGAGGACGTGTACCTGGCGCTGGGCGGCGCCGTGCGGCAGGGACTGGTGAAGGCGTGAGCACACGGGCCGTGTCATCCGTACGGAACGGGGCGACCTCCGGAGCGGCTCCGGACGGATCTCCGAGCGAAGGGGAGCAGCACGACGTGAGTGTCGTACCCGCCGGCGCCCTGCCGGCCGGCGTCCTGACCGCGGAGGAGACCGTCCCGCCGCGGCCCGCCGCGCTCGGCCCCCGCGCGCGGCTGTGGCCGTCCCTGGCGGCCGTGTACCGGGCGCAGCTGTCCCGTGCCCGGGTGGCGAGGATCCCGCTGCTGTTCGTGGCGACCTTCCAGTCCGTCGGGATCATGATCCTGATGCGCGGGGTCGTCGACGGCGGCGGCGAGGCGCGGGCCGTGGTGGCCGGATCGGCGGTGCTGGTCGTCGCGTTCGTCGCGCTCAACCTGCTCGCCCAGTACTTCGGGCAGCTGCGCGCCAGCGGCGGACTCGACCACTACGCCACCCTCCCCGTGCCGCCCGCGGCCGTGGTGCTGGGCGCGGCCGGCGCCTACGCGTCGTTCACCGTCCCCGGCACCGTCGTGACCGCCGTCGTCGGCTGCGCCCTGTTCGGGCTGCCGCTCGCCCACCTGTGGGTCCTGGCCGCCGTGATCCCCCTCGCGGGCGCGGCGCTCGCCGGGCTCGGCGCGGCCCTCGGACTGCTCGCGCCCCGGCCGGAACTGGCCACCCTGCTCGGCCAGCTCGGCATGTCGGCGGCGCTGCTGCTCGGCGTGCTGCCGCCGGAGCGGATGCCGGAGGCGGTCCGCGTGGCCCGCGACCTGCTGCCCTCGACGTACGGCGTCGAGGCCTTCGCGCGGACCTTCGCCCCGCACCCCGACTGGGCCCGCGTCCTCGGCGACCTCGCCGTGTGCGGCGTGGTCGGCGTGATCTCGCTGGCCGTGGCGACCTGGGCGTACCGCAGGGCCGCCGTCCGGTGACGCGGCGCACGGACACGCCTGGCACGATGGCAGGGTGAGCGCACCTCTGACACCCCCGCCACCGCACGACCCCTCCGCGCACGACCCGTGGCAGCCGCCGTCCGGCGACGGCGCCGCCGGCGCGCACCGGTACGACGGCAAGCCCGGGCACGCCGCGTACCCGCGGCACGGCTGGTGGCACGACGAGGACGGCCCCGGGCTGGCGAAGGAGCTCCGCGAGGCGGCCGTGGTGACCGTCGCGGTGGCGCTCGGCGGGGTGCTGCTCGGGGTGCTGTGGTGGTGGCTGGCGCCGCGCGTGCCGCTGGTCGGCGACGCCTCCGGTGACGCGTGGGTGGTCTACCTCAAGGACTCCGAGGGCGAGCAGAGCATCGGCGTGGACGGCACGTTCACGCTCGTCGCCCTCGGCTGCGGCGTGCTGAGCGCCCTGGCGGTCTTCCTGGTGCGGCGGCGCGGGGGCGTCCCGCTGGTGGTGGCGCTGGCCGCCGGCGGGCTGCTCGGGTCGGTGCTGGCCTGGCGGCTCGGGGTGTGGCTGGGCCCCTCGCAGGACGTGATCGCGCAGGCCAAGAGCGTGGGGAAGGGCGTCACGTTCGACGCCCCGCTGAAACTCAACGCCAAGGGCGCGCTGCTGGCGTGGCCGTTCGCGGCCCTGGTGTTCCACCTGGGCCTGACGGGCCTGTTCGGCCCCCGCGACCCGGAGGAATGGCCCCCGCCGGCCACCCCGCAGCCCCACTGACCCTCAGGCCGGCCGCCGCCCATGATTGGCCCGCCGCTTCCTGACCCGCCACCCACGCTTACGCGTCCGCTTCGACATACCTGTGGTACTTGGCGGCAGCCCGCTCGCCCGTCGAGCCGCAAAACAGGCCGCGCCCCGGCCGCCGAAAACCCGCCCTCGCGGCCATCCACGGCCGATCACCGGCGCGCGCGGCGCTCAAGGGTCAGCAGGGCGCGGGTGTCCGACCGCTACCCGGGTGCGTTCGCCGGCGGCTCATGCCGTCCGGGGGTGGGCCGCCGTGCCGTTACCGACGGATGCCGTCCGGCTCCCGGTCATCTGCGGCCGGGCGCCGCCACGCGGCGCGGGCGTCCGGAAGCGGGCCCAAGGGGCGCCGACGGCTCATGTCGTCCGGGGCGGGGCGGCCGGTGCCGCCCGGCTCCCGGTGCCGCCCGGCTCGGTGCGCGGCGTGAACCGCGGTCCCCGCGGAGCGGCTCCGCGCTACAGCCGGCCGATCGGGGCCACCGTCGCCGCCGTCAAGGTGGCCAGGTCGGTGGGGGTGAGTTCGACCTCCAGGCCGCGGCGGCCCGCCGAGACGCAGATCGTGTCGTGGCGGGTCGCCGACGCGTCCAGCACCGTCGGCAGCCTCTTGCGCTGGCCCAGCGGGGAGATGCCGCCCCGCACGTACCCCGTGGTGCGCTCCGCGAGGGCCGGGTCGGCCATCGCCGCCCGCTTGCCGCCGGCCGCCGCGGCGAGCGCCTTGAGGTCGAGCTGGCCCGCGACCGGCACCACCGCCACGGTCAGCGCGCCGTCGACGTCCGCCACCAGCGTCTTGAAGACCCGGTCGGGGGAGACGCCCATCGCCTCGGCCGCCTCCTCGCCGTAGCTGGGGTGGGAGGGGTCGTGCTCGTAGGAGTGCACCGTGAACGGCACCCCGGCCGCGGTCAGCGCCACCGTGGCGGGCGTTCCGTTGGACTGCTGCTTCTTGGACTTCTTGGCCATCCGGCCGCCGCTCCCCACGCGTCAGTGGCATCGCAACGCTTCAGTTCAGACTGGTCGGCGCCCGCGTCAGGTCCGACGCGGGCAACGACGGAAGACTACGGATGATCGCCGTCTCGGTGCGCAGCAGTTTCAGCTCGTCGCGCAGCCGGGACGCGGTGTCCGGCGCCTGGAGCAGCCGCTGCCGCGTCGGCGTGTCCAGCATCATCGCGGCGGCGACCAGGTACGAGACCACGCTGGGCTCGTCCGGCAGTTCGGTGTCCGAGGTCAGCGACCGCTCCCGGGCCCCCGCCAGCCGCTTCTGGTACTGCCGGAACGACCGCAGCACGCCCTCCGCCAGCGGCCCCGCCTCCTCGCCCGGGTCCTCCTCCAGCGGCTCCAGCTCCGCCGTGAGGAAGGGACCGGAGGCGTCGACGGACAGCAGCCGCATCCGGGTCGTGCCGGTCGCCAGCACCTCGAAGGTGCCGTCCGGCCGTTCGCGGATCGTGGCCGCGTCGGCGACGCACCCCACCTTGTGGAAGGCGCGCAGCGGATCCGCGCCGAAGCCGGCCGCCGGGCCCCGCTCGGGCACGGCCGTGGGGTCGGGCAGCCCGGGGGCGCTCGGCGCGACCTCGTGGCCGTCGCGGATCGCCACCACGGCGAACTGCCGTGGCTCGTCCTCGGGTGTCTTCAACAGCTCACGCATCATGGCGCGATAACGCTCCTCGAAGACGTTGAGCGGGAGCACGAGCCCCGGGAACAGCACCGTGTTCAGGGGGAAGAGCGGAAGCCGGACGGTGGTCACATCGCAAGAGCCTAATGGCCGCCGGGCTCCGGCCGTCCCCGCCGTTCGCCCCGGGACCGCCCGGACCCGGCGGCGGAGGCGTCCGCACCGGCCGCCCCGGCGCCCGACGCGACCGCCCGCAGCGCCTCCTGACGGACCTCCAGGAACCGCCCGAGCGGATCGTCGGCGTCCCGGTCCCAGGGGAAGGAGGTGGCGTACGGGCCGGTCAGCCGGAACTGCTCCAGCGCGTCCCGCGGGCGCCCGAGGCGGACCAGCACGCAGGCCAGCAGGTTGCGCAGCTCGGCCGGCCACGGCTGGGCAGACGGCAGCCGCGCGGACAGGGCGACGGCCCGGTCGGCGGCCGCGTCCAGCCGGGCGCGCTCGACCGCCGGGCCGCAGCCGTCGGTGAGGTAGCCGTACGCCGCCCGCAGCGGCAGCGCCTGGGTGAGCGAGCCCTCCGGCGCGTCCTGCGCGGCCGTGTCGGCGAAGTCGAAGCACTCGCGGTGCGAGCCGTGCCAGGAGGAGGCCAGGTAGCGCAGCGCCGCCACATGGCACCCGTGGTGGTGCGGGGCGCGGCGCACCGCCGCCTCCCACAGCTCCTCGAAGTAGGTGTGGCCGGCCCGCGCGCCGCGCGCATGGTCCAGGGCCAGCCGCCACGGCACCGGGTCACGGTGGTCGGCGCGGGCGGCCGCGGTGATCAGCGGGCTCACCTCGCGCAGCAGCTCCGCACGGGCCGGCGAGTCCCACACCCGGTCCACTGCCCGCTGGGCGTCCACCAGCAGCGCGTCCGGGTCGCGCGGGGCACGGGCCCGCCAGGCGTCCAGCCACTCGGGCCGCGACCGGGCGAAGGCGGCGAGCCGGCGGACGTAGCGGTCGCGGTGCTCCCACGCGGCCCGGCGGCGGGTGGCGAGGAGCAGTTCGGCGGCCGGCGTGTGGTCACCGGCCGCGGCGCCGACCAGCGCCCGGCCCAGCGCGTCGTCCGGCACGTCGAGCAGCACCTCGTCGTCGGCGGGCAGCGCGACCGGGGCGAGGGGCGACGGGGTGCCCGTCCGCCTTCCTCGCACCTTCGGCGTGCGGGTGAACGCGTGCAGCAGAGCCATGGTGTCGACCATTGAAAGACCGCAGGTCACGGCTGCGCCAGGGTCCACGCGGAAGTCGCGGAAAGTTGTACGGGGGTGAGTCAAGGACCGGTAAAAAGCGGGGCCCGGCAGGCGCCCCAGGCCTCGCCGGCCCCACCTCTCGCACGTATGTCGCACGTACGTCGCACACGGACCTGTGCCCCCGCACCCTCACGTGCGCCGCAGCGTGCGGGTCGCCCCCGCGGCCACCGTCGTCGCCAGGATCCAGCCCAGCAGGATGAACGCCGCCGACAGCCACTGCCAGCCCCCGCGCAGCTGCCAGAACCCCACCTGGCCGAGGTCGATCACCGGAAGCAGCAGATCCAGCGCGAACAGCGCCGGGTTCCAGTCCGGGTGCTCGCCGGCCTTCAGCGGCGGATGGTCCGCCCGCGCGAACGCCACCGAACCGGCCGCCCACAGCACCGCCATCCACACCGCCGCCCGGCCCGGCCGGTACCCGTAGGCGACCGTCCAGTCCTGCGCGTACCCCCACAGCTTCGCGGCGAGCGGGAGGCTCTCGCGGCGCCGCCGCTGCTTGGCCAGCAGCACCTCCCGCGCGTCCTCGTCCGCCCCGCCGCCCCGCAGCACCGCCGCCAGCCGCTCGTACGGCTCCGGGGTGTACTCGGCGCTCGCCGCGTCCACCCAGCGCAGCCGCAGCGCCAGCGGGAAAGGGCCGCGCGGCACCAGGTTCTCGTAGGCGAAGCCGCCCATGTGCAGCCGGCCCGGGCCCGGCCAGCTGTCCGCGCGGTCCATCAGGTTCACCACCCGCGCCCCCGACAGCACCACCCGCCCGCGCGCCGGCCGCTGCCCGAGGAAGCGCAGCTCCGGCGTCTGCACCCGGCGCAGCGACAGCTCCTGCTCGTCGGTGAAGGTGAACACGGCCCCCTCGAAGTCGACCGCGTCCCCGAACCGCCCGTCGTCCAGCCGGATCCCGCCCTCGCAGTCGAACCGCTGGATGCGCGTGCCCCGCGCGGGCGTCATGCCGCTGCGCGCCTGCGCCCCCACCCCGGCCGGGGTCAGGTACAGCGAGCGCTCCACGGTCAGCTGCGGCGCGTTCAGCGCGAGCCGGCCGTGCGGGTTGACCAGCCGGGCGCCGCGCAGGCTCAGCGAGACGCCGATGGTCGCGCCGCGCAGGCTCAGCTCGCCGTACGACTCCAGCATCTCGGCCTGGAGGTCCTGGCCGACGCTCATCCCGTCCCCGGCTATGGAGCGGCCGCTGCGGTCACGGTGCACGACCGCCTGGTTGAGCAGCAGGTCCGTGCCGATCCGGGCGTCGGTGAGCCGTATGCCGCCCAGGAAGCGGCAGCGCGGCAGATGCAGATCGCCCTCCGTGTGCAGCCGGGCGGCCTCGAGGCGGGGTATGGAGCAGTCCACCAGCCGCATCGTGGTGAACCGCGACTCCGGCAGCAGCACGTCCCGTTCGAACCGGCAGCCGCGCATTTCCACGTACGGCACGACCGTGCCCCCGGCCAGGTCCAGCGGGCCGCTGATCCGCACCCCGACCAGCTTCAGCGAGGGCACCCGCCCTGCCAGCGCGGGCGGGCCGTCCAGCAGCAGCCAGCACACCACCCGGGCCCGCACCGTGCGCTCGGGTCCCCAGGGGTGTCCGCCGTGCGGATCGTCGACCAGCGCGTCGCCGCTGCTCAGGTCGTACACACTGCCGTTGCGGAAGGCCTGCCACATGCCCGCCTCCGCGGCGGTCAGGTCCTCCGGCGGCTCGCCGCCCTGCGGTCCCGCCCCCTCGGCCACGGCACTCCCCTCCTCCTCATTACTCACCGGTTCATCGCGTCGTACAGCCGTTCATGCCCGGTACGGTGAGGGGTTGAACACGGAAAGTGAAGAGGATCTCGAAAACGAGCGCGGAACGTCACCACGAGCGTGATGTATCAGCCACTGGAACGGGCGGACGTCCTCCTGGGCGGGTCTGAGAGAATTGAGCACGTGATCTCGCGAATCGACCTGCGCGGCGACGCCCTCCCCGAGGGCCCCGCCCTGCGCGACCTGCTGCCCCGAGCCGACTTCGACGTCGCGGCCGCCCTGGAGAAAGTGCGGCCCATCTGCGAGGACGTGCATCATCGGGGCGACGCGGCGCTGATCGACTTCGCCGAGCGCTTCGACGGCGTGCAGCTCGACCAGGTCCGGGTGGAGGCCGCCGCGCTGGAGCGCGCGCTGGACGAGCTCGACCCGGCCGTGCGCGCCGCCCTGGAGGAGTCCATCCGCCGGGCCCGCCTGGTCCACCGCGCGCAGCGCCGCACCACGCACACCACCCAGGTCGTGCCCGGCGGCACGGTCACCGAGAAGTGGGTCCCGGTCGACCGCGTCGGCCTGTACGCGCCGGGCGGCCGGTCCGTCTACCCGTCCTCCGTGATCATGAACGCGGTGCCCGCCCAGGAGGCCGGCGTCCCGTCCCTCGCGCTCGCATCCCCGGCCCAGGCCGACTTCGGCGGCCTGCCGCACCCCACCATCCTCGCCGCCTGCGCCCTGCTCGGCGTCGACGAGGTGTACGCGGCCGGCGGCGCCACCGCCGTCGCGATGTTCGCGTACGGCACCGAGTCCTGCCCGCCCGCGAACATGGTCACCGGCCCCGGCAACATCTGGGTCGCCGCCGCCAAGCGCTACTTCACCGGGAAGATCGGCATCGACGCCGAGGCCGGCCCGACCGAGATCGCGATCCTCGCGGACTCCACGGCCGACCCGGTGCACGTCGCCTCCGACCTGATCAGCCAGGCCGAGCACGACCCGCTGGCCGCCGCCGTCCTGGTCACCGACTCCACGGACCTCGCGGACGCGGTGGAGAAGGAGCTGGAGCCCCAGGTCAAGGCCAGCAAGCACGTCGACGAGCGGATCGTCCCGGCCCTGTCCGGCCGCCAGTCCGCCATCGTCCTGGTCGACGGCGTCGAGGAGGGCCTGCGGGTCGTCGACGCCTACGGCGCCGAGCACCTGGAGATCCAGACCGCCGACGCCGCCGCGGTCGCCGAGCGGGTGCGCAACGCCGGCGCGATCTTCATCGGCCCGTGGTCCCCGGTCTCCCTCGGCGACTACGCGGCCGGCTCCAACCACGTCCTGCCCACCGGCGGCTGCGCCTGCCACTCCTCGGGCCTGTCCGTGCAGTCCTTCCTGCGCGGCATCCACATCGTCGACTACACCGAGGACGCGCTGGCCGAGGTCGCACACCACGTGGTCACGCTGGCGGAGGCGGAGGACCTGCCCGCGCACGGCGCGGCGGTCAAGGCCAGGTTCGGCTGGAAGGTGCCCGAGAACAAGTGAGCGACGTGAGCATCGACGATCTCCCCGTACGGGACGAGCTGCGCGGCAAGTCCCCCTACGGCGCGCCCCAGCTGGACGTCCCCGTACGGCTCAACACCAACGAGAACCCCTACCCGCTGCCCGAGCCGCTGGTCGAGCGGATCGCCGAGCGGGTCCGCGAGGCCGCCCGGCACCTCAACCGCTACCCCGACCGGGACGCGGTCGAACTGCGCACCGGGCTGGCCGCGTACCTGACCAGGACCGCCGGCCACCCGGTCGCCCTGGACAACGTGTGGGCGGCCAACGGCTCCAACGAGGTCATCCAGCAGCTGCTGCAGACCTTCGGCGGACCCGGCCGCACCGCGCTCGGCTTCGAGCCGTCGTACTCGATGCACGCGCTGATCGCGCGCGGCACCGGCACCGGCTGGATCTCCGGCCCGCGCGGCGAGGACTTCTCCCTCGACCTGCCCGCCGCCCAGAAGGCGATCGCCGAGCACCGGCCGGACGTCGTCTTCGTCACCACCCCCAACAACCCCACCGGCAACGCGGTCCCGGCCGAGGCGGTCCTCGCCCTCTACGAGGCCGCCCAGGCCGCGAAGCCCTCGATCGTCGTGGTCGACGAGGCGTACGTGGAGTTCAGCCACGGCGACTCGCTGCTGCCGCTGCTGGACGGGCGGCCCCACCTCGTCATCTCCCGCACCATGTCGAAGGCGTTCGGCGCGGCGGGCCTGCGCCTCGGCTACCTCGCCGCGCACCCCGCGGTCGTCGACGCCGTCCAGCTCGTACGGCTGCCGTACCACCTGTCGGCCGTCACCCAGGCGACCGCGCTGGCCGCCCTGGAGCACACCGACACCCTGCTCGGCTACGTCGAGCAGCTCAAGGCGGAGCGGGACCGGCTGGTCGCCGAACTGCGCGCTTTGGGCTACGAGGTGACCGACTCCGACGCCAACTTCGTCCAGTTCGGCCGCTTCCAGGACTCACACGCCGTCTGGCGGCAGATCCTCGACCGGGGCGTCCTGGTCCGGGACAACGGCGTACCGGGATGGCTGCGGGTCACCGCGGGCACCCCGGCCGAGAACGACGCGTTCCTCGACGCGGTCCGTGACATCAAGAAGGAGCAGAGCGCATGAGCCGCGTTGGACGCGTGGAACGCACCACCAAGGAGACCTCCGTGCTCGTCGAGATCGACCTCGACGGCACCGGCAGGACCGAGATCTCCACCGGGGTCGGCTTCTACGACCACATGCTCGACCAGCTCGGCCGCCACGGCCTGTTCGACCTCACCGTGAAGACCGAGGGCGACCTCCACATCGACTCCCACCACACCATCGAGGACACCGCCCTCGCGCTCGGCGCCGCCTTCAGGCAGGCGCTCGGCGACAAGGTGGGCATCTACCGCTTCGGCAACTGCACGGTCCCGCTGGACGAGTCCCTCGCCCAGGTCACCGTCGACCTCTCCGGCCGCCCCTACCTGGTGCACACCGAGCCCGAGAACATGGCGCCGATGATCGGCTCCTACGACGTGACGATGACCCGGCACATCCTGGAGTCCTTCGTCGCCCAGGCGCAGATCGCGCTCCACGTGCACGTGCCCTACGGGCGTAACGCCCACCACATCGTGGAGTGCCAGTTCAAGGCCCTCGCCCGCGCCCTGCGCTACGCCTCCGAGCGCGACCCGCGCGCGGCCGGCATCCTCCCGTCCACGAAGGGCGCGCTGTAGACCATGAACGGACTGTCCACCGTCCTGATCGTCGTCGGCCTGTTCTTCGTCGGCGGGATCATCTCCTTCGTCAAGCAGAAGATGCCCGCGAGCCTGATCACGCTCATGTCCGTCGGCGCCGCGCTGTGCATCGTCACGGGCCTGCTCCAGATGGAGGTGTGAGCCCTTGAGCACCACCAGGAAGGTCGTGGTCTTCGACTACGGCTTCGGCAACGTCCGCTCCGCCGAGCGCGCCCTCGCGCGCGCCGGGGCCGACGTCGAGATCACCCGCGACTTCGACACGGCGATGAACGCCGACGGGCTGCTGGTGCCCGGCGTCGGCGCCTTCGCCGCCTGCATGAAGGGCCTCAAGGAGGCCCGCGGCGACTGGATCGTCGACCGCCGCCTGGCCGGCGGCCGCCCCGTCATGGGCATCTGCGTCGGTATGCAGATCCTCTTCGCCCGCGGCATCGAGCACGGCGTCGAGGCCGAGGGCCTCGACGAGTGGCCCGGCTCCGTCGAGCCGCTCCAGGCCGACGTCGTGCCCCACATGGGCTGGAACACCGTGGACGCCCCGGCCGGCTCCGAGCTGTTCGCCGGCCTCGACGCCGACGCCCGCTTCTACTTCGTGCACTCCTACGCCGTCCACGACTGGTCGTTCGAGGTCACGAACGCGGCGATGAAGCCCCCGCTCGTCACCTGGACCACCCACGGCAGGCCCTTCGTGGCGGCCGTGGAGAACGGCTCCCTGTGGGCCACCCAGTTCCACCCCGAGAAGTCCGGCGACGCCGGCGCCCAGCTCCTCACCAACTGGATCGGAACCCTGTAGAGACATGGCCACGCTCGAACTCCTCCCCGCCGTCGACGTCCGCGACGGCCAGGCCGTCCGCCTCGTGCACGGCGAGTCCGGCACCGAGACCTCCTACGGCTCGCCGCTGGAGGCCGCGCTCGCCTGGCAGCGCTCCGGCGCCGAGTGGCTGCACCTGGTCGACCTGGACGCCGCGTTCGGCACCGGCGACAACCGCGAGCTGATCGCGGAGGTCACCCGGGCGATGGACATCAAGGTGGAGCTCTCCGGCGGCATCCGCGACGACGACACCCTCGCCGCCGCCCTCGCCACCGGCTGCACCCGCGTCAACCTCGGCACCGCCGCCCTGGAGACCCCCGAATGGGTCGCCAAGGTCATCGCCGAGCACGGCGACAAGGTCGCCGTCGGCCTCGACGTGCGCGGCACCACCCTGCGCGGCCGCGGCTGGACCCGCGACGGCGGCGACCTCTACGAGACGCTGGACCGCCTGAACAAGGAGGGCTGCGCCCGCTACGTCGTCACCGACATCGCCAAGGACGGCACCCTCCAGGGCCCCAACCTGGACCTGCTGAGGAACGTCTGCGCCGCCACCGACCGCCCGGTGGTCGCCTCCGGCGGGGTGTCCTCGCTGGACGACCTGCGGGCGATCGCCGAACTCGTCCCGCTCGGCGTCGAGGGCTCCATCGTCGGCAAGGCCCTGTACGCCAAGGCGTTCACCCTGGAAGAGGCCCTGGAGGCTGTGTCGCGATGACATCCGATGCCGTACGGCGCGTGCGGAGCGAGAACCCCTGGGAAGAGATCCTCGGCTCCGCGCGTGCCGTCGCGGCCGGCGACCGCGTCCTGGTCGCGGGCACCACCGCGTTCCGGGGCGAGGTGCTGTACGGGGAGGGCGACCCGTACGAGCAGGCCAAGGTCGCCTTCACAGCCGCGCTGGAGGCGATCGCGGAGTTCGGGCTCGACGCCGGGTCCGTGATCCGCACCCGGCTCCATCTCGCCCACGCGCGGGACGTGGACGCGGCCTGCCGCGCGCACAAGGAGCTGTTCGACGCGGTCCGCCCGGTCACCACGTTGCTGGTGGTCGAGGGCTTCGTCGACCCGCGCGTACTGGTCTCAGTGGAACTCGAAGCATTCAGAGGAGCCGTGGAGTCATGACCCTGGCGGTCCGAGTCATCCCCTGCCTGGACGTGGACGGCGGCCGGGTCGTCAAGGGCGTCAACTTCCAGAACCTGCGCGACGCGGGCGACCCCGTCGAGATGGCCAAGGTGTACGACGCCGAGGGCGCCGACGAGCTGACGTTCCTGGACATCACCGCGTCCTCCGGCAACCGCGAGACCACCTACGACGTGGTCCGCCGCACCGCCGAGCAGGTGTTCATCCCGCTCACCGTGGGCGGCGGCGTGCGCACCGCCGAGGACGTCGACAAGCTGCTGCGGGCCGGCGCCGACAAGGTCGGCGTGAACACGGCCGCCATCGCCCGCCCCGACCTCATCCGGGAGATCGCCGAGCGGTTCGGCCGCCAGGTGCTCGTCCTCTCCGTGGACGCCCGGCGCACCGAGGGCGGCGCCTTCGAGGTCACCACCCACGGCGGCCGCAAGGGCACCGGCATCGACGCCGTCGAGTGGGCGCACCGCGCCGCCGAGCTGGGCGCGGGCGAGATCCTGCTGAACTCCATGGACGCCGACGGCACCAAGGACGGCTACGACCTGGAGATGATCGCCGCCGTGCGCAAGCACGTCACGGTCCCGGTGATCGCCTCCGGCGGCGCCGGCCGGCTCGCCGACTTCCCGCCCGCGGTCGCCGCCGGCGCGGACGCGGTGCTGGCCGCCTCGGTGTTCCACTTCGGCGACCTGCGCATCGGCGAGGTCAAGCAGACCCTCAAGGACGCCGGCCACCCGGTGCGGTGAGCCTCAGCCGAGCGGCTGCGTGAGCTGGATCAGGTTGCCGACCGTGTCGTCGAGCAGCGCGGTCAGCACCGGGCCCTGCTTCTCCGGCTCCCGGACGAAGTGGACGCCCTCCCCGCGCAGCCGCTCGAACTCCGCGCGGAGGTCGTCCACCGAGAACACGATCGACGGCAGCCCCGCCTCCCGCACCGCACGGCGGTAGGGCTCCGCGATCGGCCCGTCACCCGGCTCCAGCAGCAGCTCCAGATCCGGCTGGGCGCCCTCCCGCGCGCCCACGGTGACGAACGGCGTGCCGCCGCCCGGGTCCACATGGGTGCGGGTCTCGAAGCCGAGCACCCCGGTGTAGAAGGCGTGCGCCTTGGCCACGTCCTCCACGTAGACACTCGTCATGGCGACCTTGATCACGAGCTGGGCCTTTCCGGAGCGAATCAGATGCCGAGCTGTTTCGTGGCGCGCAGCTCGGCGATCGCGGTCTCGTCGCCGTCCAGCGCCACCTTCGCCGCGCCCTGCCGGCCGTACGCGAACAGCACCAGCTCGGACGGCTCCCCGGTCACCGTCACCACCGGCGCCCCGCGCCGCGCCACCGCCGTCTGCCCGTCCGGGCGGCGCAGCACCAGACCGGTCGGCACCCCGCGCCCCATCAGCCGGGCCGAACGCTCCAGACGCGACCACAGGGCGTCCTGGAACACCGGGTCCAGCTCGCGGGGCGTCCAGTCCGGCTGCGCCCGGCGGACGTCCTCGGCGTGGACGTAGAACTCGATCACGTTCGACATCTCGTCGACCTGCTTGAGCGAGAAGGGGGAGAACCGCGGCGGGCCTGTGCGGATCAGCTGGATCAGCTCGTCGTACGGCTTCGCCAGGAACTCCGCCGTCACCCGCTCCAGACGCGACGCCAGCTGCTTGACCAGGATGCCGCCCGCCGCGTCCGGACGGCGCTCGCGCACCACCACGTGCGCGGCCAGGTCCCGGGTGGTCCACCCCTCGCAGAGGGTGGGCGCCTCCGGACCCGCGGTCTCCAGCAGGTCGGCAAGGAGGAGTCGTTCACGCTTGGCATGGGTCGACATGCCAGCCAGCCTACGGCGGGCCGTGACGTCCGGACAGTGGACGGCCACCCGGGGGCGTCCGCCCCGCGCGGCACAATGGTCCCCATGACCAGCACGCCCGCCCGTCGCCCGACCACCGCCCCTGGGGGAGGCGCTTCGCGCCACAGCGCTCCGCCCAGCCGCCTCGACCCGGAGATCGCCGCGCGGCTCAAGCGCAGCCCCGACGGCCTCCTGCCCGCGATCGCCCAGCAGTACGACACCGGAGAGGTGCTCATGCTGGGCTGGATGGACGACGAGGCGCTGCACCGCACGCTCACCACCGGCCGCTGCACCTACTGGTCGCGCAGCCGCCAGGAGTACTGGGTCAAGGGCGACACCTCGGGCCACGTCCAGCGGGTGAAGTCGGTCGCGCTGGACTGCGACGCCGACACCGTGCTGGTGAAGGTCGACCAGGTGGGGGCCGCGTGCCACACCGGCGACCGCACCTGCTTCGACGCCGACGTCCTGGCGGTGGCGGACGCCCCCGCCGAAGATCAGTAAGGTCTGCCGCCATGGACCTCGAGACGTTCCGCAAGCTCGCCACCGACCGCCGGGTCATCCCGGTCACCCGCAAGCTCCTCGCCGACGGCGACACCCCGGTCGCGCTCTACCGCAAGCTCGCCGCCGAGCGCCCCGGCACCTTCCTGCTGGAGTCCGCAGACGGGGGCACCTCCCAGGCGTTCAGCACTGGGGGAGGGCGCTCCTGGTCCCGGTACTCCTTCGTCGGCGTACGGTCCGCCGCCACCCTCACCGAACGCGGCGGCCAGGCCCACTGGGAGGGCACCCCGCCCGTCGGCGTGCCCGTCGACGGCGACCCGCTCGCCGCGCTGCGCGCCACCCTCGAGGCCCTGCACACCCCCCGCGACCTCGCCCAGGACCTCGGCCTGCCGCCCTTCACCGGCGGCATGGTCGGCTACCTCGGCTACGACATCGTGCGCCGCCTGGAGAAGATCGGCCCCGGCGAGCGGGACGATCTGAAGCTGCCCGAGCTGACCATGCTCCTGACCAGCGACCTCGCCGTCATGGACCACTGGGAGGGCTCCGTCTGGCTGATCGCCAACGCGATCAACCACAACGACCTGGAGACCGGCGTCGACGAGGCCTACGCGGACGCCGTGGCCCGGCTCGACGCCATGCAGGCCGACCTCGCCCGCCCGGTCGCCCAGCCCCCGGCCGTGCTGCCGCCGTCCGAGCTGCCCGGGTACACCGCGCGATGGGGCGGCCCCGACTTCCAGGCGGCCGTGGAGGACGTCAAGGAACGCATCCGCGCAGGCGAGGCCTTCCAGGTCGTGCCCTCCCAGCGGTTCGAGACGCCGTGCACGGCGAGCGCCCTCGACGTCTACCGGGTGCTGCGCGCCACCAACCCGTCGCCGTACATGTACCTGTTCCGCCTCGACGGCTTCGACGTCGTCGGCTCGTCCCCCGAGGCCCTGGTCAAGGTCGAGGACGGGCAGGCGATGGTGCACCCCATCGCCGGCACCCGGCACCGCGGCGCCACCCCGCAGGAGGACCAGGCGCTCGCCGAGGAGCTGCTCGCCGACCCCAAGGAGCGCGCCGAGCACCTGATGCTCGTCGACCTCGGCCGCAACGACCTCGGGCGGGTGTGCGAGCCCGGCTCCGTCGAGGTCGTCGACTTCATGTCCGTCGAGCGCTACTCGCACGTGATGCACATCGTCTCCACGGTCACCGGACGGGTCGCCGCCGGCCGCACCGCCTTCGACGTGCTCACCGCCTGCTTCCCGGCCGGCACCCTCTCCGGCGCGCCCAAGCCCCGCGCCATGCAGATCATCGACGAACTGGAGCCGTCCCGGCGCGGCCTGTACGGCGGCTGCGTCGGCTACCTCGACTTCGCCGGCGACTCCGACACGGCCATCGCCATCCGCACCGCCCTGCTGCGCGACGGCACCGCCTACGTGCAGGCCGGCGCGGGGATCGTGGCCGACTCCGACCCCGTCGCCGAGGACACCGAGTGCCGCAACAAGGCGGCCGCCGTGCTGCGCGCCGTCCACACCGCGAACCGGCTGGGTGACGGCTGACACATCCCCCCGGATGCCCCGACGCCCGGGGCGCGGGCCATAGTGGAGGGCGTGACTGCCGTACCCAGCCCCCGCCCCGAGCCTGCCGGCCCCTCCCGGACCGGCCGTACGAGCCTCGCCGCCGCCCTGCTGAGCGGCGCCCTCGGCGCGGCCGTGGCCCTGCTCGCCACCCGGCAGCAGTGGTCGGAGGGCGTCGCGACGGTGGCCGGCGGCGCGTTCCCGCTGACCGCGACGGGCAGCGACGTCACCGGCGTGCCCGCCGCCCTGGCCGTCGTCGGGCTCGCCGCCCTGGTCGCCGTCTTCGCCGTGCGCCGTGCCGGGCGGCTCGCCGTCGCCGCCGTGCTCGCCCTCTCCGGGGCCGGCACGGTCGCCGCCGCGCTGCTCGGGGCGTCCGACTCCGCCGCCCTCGACGAGAAGGCCGCGCGGGCCTCCGGGGACGCCTCCGCGACCGTCGGCGCCCTCTCCCACACCGCCTGGCCGTACGTGGCCGCCGTCGGCGGACTGCTGCTGCT
>MUNG01000192.1:9235-9502 GCA_002154585.1 Streptomyces pseudogriseolus | reverse complement strand
ACCCTGCGCCGCAGGCATCCGCACCTCAGCCCGGCTACTCCACGTCCCCGCCGGACGTCGGCTCCGCGTCCGCCGAGCCGGCCTCCAGCAACCGCACCAGCGCCCGCCCCTCGATCCGCTTGAACTTCCGCTTCTGCGGCCGCGTCCGGTCCAGCACCGCCACCTCCAGCCGCTCCGCGGGAATCTCCCGCTCGCTGCCGTTCGTGTCCCGCGACAACGCCTGAACCGCCAGCTTCAGCGCCTCCGCCAGCGTCATCCCGTCCCGGT
>MUNG01000192.1:0-9222 GCA_002154585.1 Streptomyces pseudogriseolus | reverse complement strand
CCCCGACCTCGGCCACCACCAGCTCCACCTCGTACGGCTTCTCCCCCACGCTGGAGAAGATCGTGCCGAGCGTCTGCGCGTACACGTTCGCCAGACCGCGCGCGGTGACGTCACCGCGGTCATAGGTGTAACCCCGCAGATCGGCGTACCGCACGCCACCGATCCGCAGATTCTCGTACTCGTTGTACTTGCCCGCCGCGGCGAACCCGATCCGGTCGTAGATCTCGCTGAACTTGTGCAGCGCACGGGACGGGTTCTCACCGACGAACACGATCCCGTCGGCGTACTGCAGCACGACCAGGCTGCGGCCACGGGCGATGCCCTTGCGGGCGTACTCCGCCCGGTCGGCCATCGCCTGCTGAGGTGAGACATAGAACGGCGTCGACACCGGTTACCCGTCCCTTTCTGTAGAAGTCACTGGAGCCCCTGCGTCACAGCAGCGAGGCCCGCGGACCGTCCGGCTGCTCCAGCCTGCGCTCCAGCACGGACCGGGCGATGTCGGACGACTCGTCCTCGGTGAGCCGGCGGTAGCCGTCCTCGGTGATCACGGTGACGATCGGATAGATCCGGCGGGCGACATCGGGACCACCGGTCGCCGAGTCGTCGTCTGCCGCGTCGTACAGCGCCTGCACCACCAGCGTGGTGGCCTCGGCCTCGCTCAGGTCGTCCCGGAACAGCTTCTTCATCGCACCGCGCGCGAAGACCGACCCGGACCCGGTCGCGGCGAAGCCCTGCTCCTCGGACCGTCCGCCGGTGACGTCGTAGGAGAAGATGCGCCCCTTCTCGCGGTCCACGTCGTACCCGGCGAAGAGCGGCACCACGGCCAGGCCCTGCATGGCCATGCCCAGGTTGGAGCGGATCATCGTCGACAGCCGGTTCGCCTTGCCCTCCAGCGACAGCTGCGCGCCCTCGACCTTCTCGAAGTGCTCGAGCTCGAGCTGGAACAGCTTGACCATCTCCACCGCCAGGCCCGCCGTGCCGGCGATGCCGACGGCCGAGTACTCGTCGGCCGGGAACACCTTTTCGATGTCACGCTGCGCGATCACGTTCCCCATGGTGGCCCGCCGGTCACCGGCGAGGACCACACCGCCGGGGAAGGTGACGGACACGATGGTGGTGCCGTGCGGCGCCTCGATCACGCCCTGCACGGGCGGCAACGTCCTCCTGCCCGGCAGCAGCTCCGGCTGGTGCTCGGAGAGGAAGTCCATGAAGGAGGAGGAGCCCGGCGTCAGGAAGGCAGCCGGCAGTCGCCCGGTGCCAGTCGTATTGGCTTCCACGAAGTTCCTTCCAGGTAGGCAGCTGCCCGACGAACAGCGTCGGGATCATCTCCCAACTTGCCGATGGCCGAATTGCAGTTGAAGCACATTACGCCACGGACCCTACCCGCCCCACAGCAATGATCCACATTTACGACGACAGCTTCTGGAACAACCCCTCGGCCCGCCCCGGAGCCGGGCGGACGCCACCCGCGGCCGGCCCCAGGCCGGCCGCGGACGGCGCCCTCTCCCTACGTCTCACCACGGTGACCGCCACGTGTCCACCGACCACTCACCGCGGCGACTGCCGTTGCCGAACCGGCGAAGCCGGTGAGGCTACTCGCCGCCCTTCTGCACGAAGGACCGCACGAAGTCCTCGGCATTGGCCTCGAGCACGTCGTCGATCTCGTCCAGGACGTCGTCCACGTCGTCGCTGAGCTTCTCGTGACGCTCCTTGAGGTCCTCCGAAGCCTGCGCCTCCGCCGCCTGCTCCTCGACCTCCTCGGTGGACCGCGTGGCCTTCTGCTGTCCGCCGCCGGTGTCCTTGGTCGCCATCACCCTCACCCCGCTCGGTTCGCCCGACACAGTTGCTCGGTCAAGATCAGACCCTACTCGCCGGGTCCGACAATGCCCCCGCAGTTGCTCCAACGTACGGGGACCACCTCGATGATTCCCGGACGGGCGGTTTTCCACCCTGTCCGGGCCGGTCCGTCCCGGACACCCGCAGGTACCCGCGCGGCGGCGGATCACCCGCTCACCCGCCGGACAACACCCTGACCAGGTCTTCCGCCGTCCGGCAGCGGTCCAGGAGCGCCTTGACGTGATTACGCGTTCCGCGAAGCGGTTCCAGGGTTGGCACCCGCTGGAGCGAGTCCCGGCCCGGCAGATCGAAGATCACCGAGTCCCAGGAGGCCGCCGCGACGTCGTCGGCGTACTGCTCCAGGCACCGCCCGCGGAAGTAGGCGCGGGTGTCCTCCGGAGGCGCCGTACGGGCGCGCTCGACCTCGGCCTCGTCCAGCAGCCGCTTCATGCGTCCGCGGGCCACCAGACGGTTGTAGAGGCCCTTCTCGGGGCGCACGTCGGCGTACTGGAGGTCGACCAGGTGCAGCCGGGCCGCGTCCCAGTCGAGGCCGTCCCGGCGCCGGTAGCCCTCCATGAGCTCCCGCTTGGCGACCCAGTCCAGCTCGCCGGCGAGGCTCATCGGGTCGTTCTCCAGGCGGGTGAGCGTGTCCTCCCAGCGGGCGAGGACGTCCTTGGTCTGCTCGTCGGCGTCGGCCCCGAAGCGCTCCTCGACGTACTTGCGGCCGAGCTCGTAGTACTCCATCTGGAGCTGCACGGCGGTCAGGGTCCGCCCGCTGCGCAGCGTGACGAGGTGCTTCAGGGAGGGGTCGTGCGACACCTGGTGCAGCGTCCGTACCGGCTGGTCGACGGCCAGGTCCACCGCGATGAACCCGTCCTCGATCATGGACAGCACCAGAGCCGTCGTGCCGAGCTTGAGATAGGTCGAGATCTCGGAAAGATTCGCGTCGCCGATGATCACGTGCAGCCGCCGGTACTTCTCGGCGTCCGCGTGTGGCTCGTCGCGCGTGTTGATGATGGGGCGCTTCAGCGTGGTCTCGAGGCCGACCTCGACCTCGAAGTAGTCCGCCCGCTGGCTGATCTGGAAGCCGTGCTCGTGGCCGTCCTGGCCGATGCCGACCCGGCCGGCGCCGGTGAAGACCTGCCGGGAGACGAAGAACGGCGTCAAATGGCGCACGATGTCCGAGAAGGGGGTCTCCCGCTTCATCAGGTAGTTCTCGTGCGTGCCGTAGGACGCGCCCTTGTTGTCGGTGTTGTTCTTGTACAGGTGGATCGGCTGGGCGCCGGGAAGCTGCGCGGCCCGCTCCGCCGCCTCCGCCATGATCCGCTCGCCCGCCTTGTCCCACAGCACGGCGTCCCGCGGGTTGGTGACCTCGGGGGCGCTGTACTCCGGATGGGCGTGGTCGACGTAGAGCCGCGCGCCGTTGGTCAGGATGACGTTGGCCAGGCCGATGTCCTCGTCGGTGAGCTGGCTGGCGTCGGCGGCCTCGCGGGCGAGGTCGAAGCCTCGCGCGTCCCGCAGCGGATTCTCCTCCTCGAAGTCCCAGCGGGCCCGGCGGGCCCGGTGCATCGCCGCCGCGTAGGCGTTCACGATCTGGGACGAGGTGAGCATGGCATTGGCGTTGGGGTGGCCGGGAACGGAGATTCCGTACTCCGTCTCGATGCCCATTACTCGCCGTACGGTCATGCGGCCCTCCTTGCCCGGCGGCGTCCCCGGTCGGGGGCGCCGCAGTACCGCTGGCGCTCCGGTGCGTGTGCGGTGCCCGTCCCCGCACTGCGCGACTCGGCGGTACGGAAGAGCCTAGAACGCCTTTGCGCTGGTGGGGAGATCATTTGCGTCATTGCTGTGCTCCAGCCGTGGCACCGGAAAAGCAGTCGGCTGCGGGTACCCGTGGTGGGCACCCGCAGCCGCCCTCGCTTTTACAGGTACTGACCGGTGTTCGCCACCGTGTCGATGGAGCGTCCGGTGTCCGCGCCCTGCTTTCCGGTGATGAGGGTGCGGATGTAAACAATCCGCTCGCCCTTCTTTCCGGAGATCCGGGCCCAGTCGTCCGGGTTGGTGGTGTTGGGCAGGTCCTCGTTCTCCTTGAACTCGTCCACACAGGCCTGGAGGAGGTGGGAGACGCGCAGGCCCTTCTGGTTCTTCTCCAGGAAGTCCTTGATCGCCATCTTCTTGGCGCGGCCCACGATGTTCTCGATCATGGCGCCGGAATTGAAGTCCTTGAAGTACAGGACTTCCTTGTCGCCGTTGGCGTAGGTGACTTCCAGGAAGCGGTTCTCCTCGGATTCCGCGTACATCTGTTCCACGGCGGTCTGGATCATGCTCTGGACCGTCATGGCCTTGTCGCCGCCGTGCTCGGCGAGGTCGTCGCCGTGCAGCGGGAGGCGCTCGGTGAGGTACTTGCCGAAGATGTCCTTGGCCGCCTCGGCGTCCGGACGCTCGATCTTGATCTTCACGTCCAGCCGGCCGGGGCGCAGGATGGCCGGGTCGATCATGTCCTCACGGTTGGAGGCGCCGATCACGACCACGTTCTGCAGGCCCTCGACACCGTCGATCTCGGCGAGCAGCTGCGGGACGATGGTGTTCTCCACGTCCGAGCTGACGCCGGAGCCGCGGGTGCGGAAGAGGGACTCCATCTCGTCGAAGAAGACGATGACGGGGGTGCCCTCGCCGGCCTTCTCCCGGGCCCGCTGGAAGACCAGGCGGATCTGCCGCTCGGTCTCACCGACGTACTTGTTCAGCAGCTCGGGGCCCTTGATGTTGAGGAAGAAGCTCTTGCCTGCGGCCTGGCCGGTGACCTCGGCGACCTTCTTGGCCAGCGAGTTCGCCACGGCCTTGGCGATGAGCGTCTTGCCGCAACCGGGGGGCCCGTAGAGCAGGACGCCCTTGGGCGGGCGCAGCTCGTGCTCCTTGAACAGGTCCGGGTAGAGGTACGGCAGCTCGACCGCGTCGCGGATGGCCTCGATCTGGTTGCCGAGGCCGCCGATCTGCTCGTAGCCGATGTCGGGGACTTCCTCGAGGACGAGCTCCTCGACCTCGCTCTTGGGCACGACCTCGTAGACGTACCCGGAGCGGGGCTCCAGGAGCAGGGCGTCGCCGGCGCGGATGGTGACGTCCAGCAGCGGCTCGGCGAGCCGCACCACCCGTTCCTCGTCGGTGTGGCCCAGCACCAGGGCCCGCTCGCCGTCCTCGAGGATCTCCTTGAGGGTGACGATCTCGCCCACGCGCTCGAACTCCATGGCCTCGACCACGTTGAGCGCTTCGTTGAGCATCACTTCCTGGCCGCGCCGGAGCTCCTCCAGCTCGACGTTCGGGCTGACGTTCACCCGCAGCTTGCGGCCGCCGGTGAAGATGTCGGCCGTGCCGTCCTCGTTCGCCTCGAGGAACACGCCGAAGCCGGCCGGGGGCTGGGCGAGCCGGTCGACCTCCTCCTTGAGGGCCACGATCTGGTCGCGGGCCTCACGGAGGGTGGTCGCCAGCCGTTCGTTCTGGGCGGACACGCCGGCCAGGTTGGTCTGCAGCTCGACGATCCGCTCTTCGAGAATTCTCGTGTGCCGCGGAGAGTCGGCGAGCTTGCGTCGCAGGACGGCGATCTCCTGCTCAAGGTAGGCAATCTGCCCGGCCGGGTCGTCGGACCCGCGTCCCGGGCGGATGCCGCGGTTCATGTCGTCGTCGTGGGCTGCCACGGTCCTCACCTCCTCCAAGGGGAGCTGGACGCTTCCAGACCCTACCTGGGCGGGTGTCGATTGAAACCCCTAGATCACAAAGACGGTCGGGGTGTGTCCGATCTTCACCCTTGCGCTCTCCCTCACGCCAGGGGAATACCCACCGAGAATGATCGGAACCCAGGCGGCGGTAGGGTCGACGTGTTCAACACCCGTCAGAGCTGGCCCAATTCCCGCACGGCTCGGCGCAGCACAGGGCAGGAGAGACGATCGTGCAGCAGGAGGCCGCAACCGCCGCCGAGGCCCTGGAGGTCTGGATCGACCAGGATCTGTGCACCGGCGACGGCATCTGCGTCCAGTACGCGCCCGAGGTGTTCGAGCTGGACATCGACGGTCTGGCGTACGTGAAGAACGACCGGGACGAGCTGCTCCAGGACAAGGGCGCGGCAACGCCCGTGCCGCTGCCGCTCCTCACGGACGTCGTCGACTCCGCGAAGGAGTGCCCCGGGGAGTGCATTCACGTCCGGCGCGTTTCGGACAGCGCCGAGGTGTACGGGCCCGACGCGGGGTGACCGCCGCCGCACGACGGGTCACGGCTGTCCGGTTTCTCACCGTCCGGGAGCGCGCGGCCGGCGTGCGCCCGCGCGCGGGTCACACGCTCCGCGCGTCGGACGGCGTCGACCGGACGAACGCGCCGTTGTCCCAGCGCCACTTCACGGTCTCGCGCACGTCGGGGCAGCAACTGGGCACGTCGGCGGACGAGTAGCCGAGCAGTGTGGCGGTGACGTCCCCGCCGCGTACGGCGAAGTCGTCGACGTTGGTGCGGTCCTTGGGGTCGACGAGGGTGGCCACCACGCGCGGCTCCGCGCTGCCGGCCGCCTGTGTGAGCACGTAGACGCCGTCGGGCGGGGTGCCCATCGGGGCGTCGCAGTGGACCGCGACCGCCGTCTCGGGGCGGCCGTCGCCGTCGAGGTCGCCGGACGCCTGCTTCTTCACCACGAGCTTCACGGGACCGCAGTCGAGCGGGAACTCCACGCCGTCCGGGTCGGGCGGCAGCGCCTTTGCCGGGGCGCTCCTGGTGTGCGGGGCGTCCGGCGCCGCGGCGGTCGCGTGGTCGGGCTGGAGGACGGAGGAGAGCGCCACGACACCGGCGACGGCCGTGGCGGTGGCCATCCAGTGGATGGGCCGGGCGTGCGTGTGGGCGAGCTCCGGAACGGCGGAAGGCTGCACGAGGAGTGTCTCCTGTGAGGGCTGTGCCGGTGGGGGTGGCCAGCATCGTGCCACACGTCACAGGACGGAGGGAACGGCGGGGTCCGCAGTCGTCGCGCGGAGGGCCGTGGAGGTCCGGTACGGGCCCGGACGCCAATGCGTCGGCGCCGTGGCGCAGTTCCCGTTGAGGTACGGGAACTGCGCCACGGCGCCGGAGCGTTGAGGGGGTGCGGGCCGGGTCAGCGGCCGGTGCCTCCGTCGGCGTTGGGACCGGAGTAGTCCTCGCCGTAGGCGCCCTTGGCCGGGCGGCGCCGGCGCATGGGCGGCTCGACGCCGTCGGCGAGCCGGCGGGCGGTGAGCAGGAAGCCGGTGTGGCCGATCATCCGGTGGTCGGGGCGGACGGCCAGGCCCTCGATGTGCCAGTTGCGGATCATCGTCTCCCAGGAGGTCGGCTCGTTGAAGCAGCCGATCTCCCGGATGGACTCCACGGTCCGGGCGAGCTGCGTGGTGGTGGCCACGTAGCAGCAGAGGATGCCGCCGGGGACGAGCGCCTTGGATACGGCCTCCAGGCACTCCCAGGGGGCGAGCATGTCGAGGATGACGCGGTCGACGTCCGTGTCGGACAGGTTGTCCTGGAGGTCGCCCACGGTGAGCTGCCAGGCGGGGTGCGGGCCGCCGAAGTAGCGCTCGACGTTCTGCCGGGCGATGTCGGCGAAGTCCTCGCGGCGCTCGTAGGAGTGCAGCATGCCCTGGTCGCCGATGGCGCGCAGCAGGAAGCTGCTGAGCGAGCCGGAGCCCACGCCGGCCTCGACGACGCGCGCGCCGGGGAAGATGTCGGCGAAGGCGAGGATCTGCCCCGCGTCCTTCGGGTAGACGACGGCTGCCCCTCGGGGCATGGACAGGACGTAGTCGGGGAGCAGGGGGCGCAGCGCGAGATAGGCGACGTTCCCGGTGGTGCGGACAACGCTGCCCTCGGGAGCGCCGATCAGCTCGTCGTGGGGGAAGGAACCCTTGTGGGTGTGGAAGTTCTTCCCGGCCTCGAGCGTGAACGTGTAGTGGCGGCCCTTGGGGTCGGTCAGCTGTACCTGGTCCCCGACCTTGAAGGGCCCGCGCCTGCGGGCGGCACCGGTCGGTTCGGACATGTGACCAGCCTACCGGTCCGCGGAGGGCCCGCCGACCACGGCCGGCGGCCGGGGTGACGGGTCAGGAGGGGCGTGCCATGGCCTTGACGAAGGCGCGCTCCACGTCGGCGGCGGACAGCACGCCGTAGATCTCGCCGGTCTCCTCGACGACCAGGTACTCGGTGGCGGGCGTCGCGCGCAGCGCGTCCAGCAGCTCCTCCCCGGCCAGTTCCGCGGAGACGCGCATGCCGTGGGTGATGTCCTGGGCGAGGGTGCCGACCGGCACCCAGGGGCGCCGGTGCTCCGGCACGCCGACGATGCCCGCCTCGCGCACCAGGGACCTGGGCACGCCGTCGGCGTCGACGACGACCAGGGCGCGGGCGCCGGCCGCGTTGGCCCGGCGCAGCGCCTCGGAGAGCGGGGTGTCGCTCTCCACGGGGACGGCGCGGCGGGTGAGGGTGCGGGCCCGCAGCTCGGGCAGGTGCTCGCGCAGGCGTGCCATGCGCAGGCTGTTGCCGGCGCCGGTCCAGATGATCGCGGCGAGGATGGCGGCGAGCAGGGCGTCCAGCACGGTGTCCATGCCGACGTTGTCCACGGCGTCGGAGCCGAGCGCCCCGGACTGGGTGAGCAGCGGCAGTCCGATCAGCACGCAGACGGCGAGGGCGCGGCCCACCCAGGCAGCGGCGACGGTGCCGGTCATGGGCCGGCCGGTGATCGCCCAGACGACCGCGCGGAGCATCCGGCCGCCGTCCAGCGGCAGGCCGGGCAGCAGGTTGAAGGCGGCCACGATGAGGTTGGACACCATCAGTCCGGCCAGCAGCACGCCGGGCACGCTGCCGGGGTCGACGGCCAGCAGGCCGAGGTAGAACAGCCCGGCCAGCACCAGGGAGAGCAGCGGGCCGACGAACGCCAGCACGAACTCCCTGCCGGGTGTCTCGGCCTCCTTCTCGATCTCGGAGACGCCGCCGAAGAACTGGAGCTGGATGCGGCGCACCGGGAGCTTGAAGCGGAGGGCGGCGAGGGTGTGGGCGAGCTCGTGCACCAGCACGGAGGCGTAGAAGGCCACCGCGAAGAACAGGGAGACCAGGTAGCTGACCGCGCCCAGCTCGGGCAGGACGCGGTCGATCTGGCCGCCGAACACCCAGGTGATGAGGATGGCGACGAGGAACCAGCTGGGCGCCACGTACACGGGCACGCCGAAGGGGCGGCCCATCAGCAGCCCGCCGCGGCGCCGCTCCTCGGGGCGCCGGGGAGTCTGTCCGTCGCCGCTGCCGGAGTGGGCGAAGGGGTGGTCGGGGTGTGCCGGGGCGCGGTCGCGGTCCTGGCCGGGCGCGGAGCCGGCGGCGCCGGTGTCCCGGGGCGTACCGCCCTCGGAGGCCGGGGTGTGGGCG
>MUNG01000191.1 GCA_002154585.1 Streptomyces pseudogriseolus | reverse complement strand
GGCTCTGCTCGAGCTGACCGCGCAGTGCGGTCAGCTCCGCCGTCCGATCGCCGAGGCGTTCCAACTCCCCTCTGATCGCCTTCAGTTCCCTCATCGCGTCGCCGATGGAATCTCTCCACCTCACGTGACCCCCTGGTTACTCAGAGCTGCGACCGCTCGCAAATCTCCCCACTATGGGTGCGTATGACGCGACGGTTTTCAGTCGTCCGCAGGCACGCCGGCGATCGGGAGGCACCACAAAGGCCAGGCCCCCCGCGTCACCCGGGGGGCCTGGCCTTCGTGTCGTGGGGCTTACGCGTCCCGCATCAGTTGCGCGAGGTCGTGGTCGAGGTCCAGGTGGAGGTGTTCGAGGCCGGTCGGGACCAGTTCGCTCGTGGCCTCCAGGAAGCGGCGCAGCTCGCCGGAGCGGACGTGGACCACGGCCGTGCCCTCCGGGGCGTGGAACTCCAGCACCGTGCGGTCGTAGCCGTACGGGCGGACCCGGACGTCGCCGTCGCCCTCCGGGGCCTCCATGCCCGCGGCGAGCAGCTCACGGGCGAACGTCCAGCAGACGTCGACGCCTTCGAGCGTGGCGGGCGCGGGGAAGGTCATGCGGACGGCGAAGGGGTCGTCGCCGTCGTAGTGCAGCGTGGCGGGGATGTCGGCCATCCGCGGCGCGGCTGCGACCAGGCGGGCCTCTACTGACTGCTCGATGACGGTGGACAACGCCTTGCTCCCTCGTGACGGCTGGGCTGGCTTCCGGGCGGTTCGTGTCGGTCGGCTACTGGAAGAGACGCTGGAATCGGCCATTCCGTGCGCATGGAGAGCGAGTGACCTCTGTCACCGCCTTCATGCACCCGAGTGACACGTCTCTCCTCCCGTCCCTCGCGGCCCACTTGGGGCGGGTGCTCTGGACGGCGTCCCGCTGGTGGGCTAGCTTCGCCCGCCATGAGGCGCTGGGGAAACACGCGACGGACGGGACCGACGGGACGTGAGGGGCGGCGCCTGCGGCGGGTGACCGTGGCGGTCGCCTGCGCCGCGGCATGCGCCGCGCTCACCGCCGTACCCGCGCAGGCACACGGGCCGCAGGGGGCGGAGGGCGAGCAGCGGGTCCCGCACTGGGTGGTGAAGGACACCGGCGCTCCCGACGTGCGGTTCCGCGGGCTGGCCGCCGTCAGCCGGGACACCGCGTGGGTGGCCGGAACCCTCGGCACCGTGCTGCGCACCACCGACGGCGGACGGACCTGGCGGGACGTCTCGCCGCCCGGTGCGGGGGAGTTGCAGTTCCGGGACGTCGAGGCGTTCGACGCGCGGCGGGCCGTGGTGCTGGCCATCGGGGAGGGCGAGGACTCCCGCGTCTACCGCACCGACGACGGCGGAACCACCTGGACCGAGACCTTCCGCAACCCGGACGCCCGCGCCTTCTACGACTGCCTGACCTTCTTCGACCCCCGCCACGGACTCGCCATGAGCGACCCCGTGGACGGGAAGTTCCGCATCCTGTCGACCCGCGACGGCGGCCGCTCCTGGACGGTGCTCCCCGACACCGGCATGCCTCCGGCGCTGGAGGGCGAGGCCGGCTTCGCCGCGAGCGGCCAGTGCCTGGTGTCGTCCGGGCCCCGGGACGTCTGGCTGGCCACCGGGGGAGCGGCCCGCGCCCGCGTGCTGCACTCCGCCGACCGCGGCCGCACCTGGACGGTCACCGCCACCACGATCCCGGCCGGCGACCCGGCGCGCGGCGTCTTCGCCCTCGCCTTCCGCGACCGCCACCACGGCCTCGCCGTCGGCGGCGACTTCACGCCCGGCCTGCCCTCGCCCGACGCCGCCGCGCGCACCACGGACGGCGGCCGCACCTGGCGCCCGGCCGCCGGCGCCCCGCCCGCCTACCGCTCCGGCGTCGCCTGGCTCCCGCACACCCGCACCGCCGCCCTCGCCGTCGGCCCCACCGGAACCGACCTGACCACCGACGGCGGACGCACCTGGCGCACCGTCGACAGCGGGTCGTACGACACCGTCGACTGCACGCCCGACCGGGGCTGCTGGGCGGCGGGGGAGAAGGGCAGGGTCGCCCGACTGGAGCAGTGACGCGGGCCGGCGGCACTGCATCCCGCCGGCCGGGGTACCCGACCGCTGTACGCGACCGAGCGCTCGCCGAGCGCGAGAGAACGCGAGAGAAAGTGAGCGGACATGCCACGCGGGTCCAGCCCCAAGCGGGAGCGTCAGTACGAGCACATCAAGGAGAGCGCGGAGGACCGGGGCGAGAGCACCGGGCGCGCCAAGGAGATCGCCGCCCGGACGGTGAACAAGGAACGCGCCCGGTCCGGCGAGTCCAGGACCGCCAGCCGGACGTCGACGCAGGACATGTCCTCCGGCAAGCGCGGTGGCCAGCGGTCCGGCAAGGGCCCCCAGGGTCCGACCCGCGACCAGCTCTACGAAGAGGCCAAGAAGCGGAACATCGAGGGCCGTTCGAGCATGAACAAGGGCCAGCTGAAGCGGGCGCTCGGCAAGTGAATGGCCGCGCCTCCGCGCGGAGCCGCGGGCCGGGAGGCCCCCTCCGCGCGGAGCGCCCCGCCCCGCCCCGTAGGCTCGGAGCACCATGACGACCGTACGCACACCGGCCGACTGGCCCGGCACCGAGGAAGAGGCCCGCGCGGTCCAGGACGCGCTCCGCGCGCGGGTCGTGCTGGACGAACCAGGGCCGCCGCCCGGCACCGGCCACGTCACCGGCGTCGACGTCGCCTACGACGACGAGCGGGACGTGGTCGCCGCCGCGGCCGTCGTGCTGGACGCGGCCACCCTGGACGTCGTCGCCGAGGCCACGGCCGTCGGCCGGATCTCCTTCCCGTACGTGCCCGGGCTGCTGGCCTTCCGGGAGATCCCCACCGTGCTGGCCGCCCTCGAGGCGCTGCCCCGCGCACCCGGCCTGGTGGTGTGCGACGGCTACGGGCTCGCCCACCCGCGCCGCTTCGGCCTCGCCAGCCACCTCGGCGTCCTCACCGGACTCCCGACGGTCGGCGTGGCGAAGAACCCCTTCACCTTCACCTACGACGAGCCCGCCGCCCCGCGCGGCAGCACCTCCCCGCTGCTCGCCGGCCGTGAGGAGGTCGGCCGCGCGCTGCGCACCCGGCAGGGCGTCAAACCCGTGTTCGTGTCGGTGGGCCACCGGGTGAGCCTGGACAACGCCTGCGCCCACACGCTCGCCCTGGCCCCCGCCTACCGCCTCCCCGAGACCACCCGCCGCGCCGACGCCCTGTGCCGCCGCGCGCTCCGCGAGGCAGCACCGGCACTCACGGCGGACTGAGTACGCGTACGGATGTCCGAACTCCTGCCCGACGGCAGGGTGTTCGACATGCCGACACACCGCACCGCCCGACCCCCGCGCAGCACCCCCGCACGCACCCCGGTGCGCCTCACCGGCCGAGCCGTCACGCTCGGCCTCACGCTGGCCGTGCTGGCGGGCCTGGGCTGGGTCGCGGGCATGATCTACACGCTGATCGCCTGGCCGCTCTGAGCTCGTCGCACGCGGCGCGCGGTGTCGCACGCGGCGCATGCGGCGCATGTGACGAGCCTGCCGCCGTGCGGACGGCCGTCAGCGGACCGCCGCCACCCGGAACCGGATGCCCGCGTCCCGCAGACGGCCGATCAGGGCGTCGCCCATCGCCACGGCCGTCGTCACCTGGCCCGAGGTCGAGGGAAGGTCGTCGAGGGCCAGGCACAGCGCGCTCTCGGCGAGCATCTTCGCCGTCTCGTCGTAGCCGGGGTCGCCGCCCGACACCTCTGTGAAGACCCGGCGGCCGCCGCCCTCACCGACGAAGCGGACCGAGAACCAGCTGCGCGCCCGCTTCTCCGGGCTGGGGCCCTCGCCTGGCTTGAGCCGGGCCGACAGAGCGCGGCGCAGCGGCGGGACCTGGGCCGCCGCGAACAGCGAGCCGGCCGCGGCCACGCCGCCCAGGGCGACCGGCAGGCTGCGCACCGCCGCGTGGTGGCGGTAGCGGAAGTCCGGGCCGTAACGGGCCAGCGCCTTCGCCGAGCGGCGCACGATCTGGCTGTCGATCGTCGGCAGGGGCAGCGCCCAGGCGTCGACCTCCGGCGCGTAGCGCGGGACGCCGTTCGGGGCGGAGACGCGGCGGCCCACCAGCCGGGGCTCGTGGCGCCGGCGGTCCCGCGCGGCGGCCCGCAGCTTGCCCGCCCGGGCGAACTGGTTCAGCGCCGAGGCGAACGTGCCGCCCGAGAAGGCCGCGTCGACGGTGACGTACCCGTCGACCGTCAGCGGCACGTTTTCCGGCAGCTGCCGCACCGTGAAGTACGCGCCCAGGTCGTGCGGGACCGAGTCGAAGCCGCAGGCGTGCACCAGCCGCGCCCCGGTCTCCCGCGCGCGGGCGTCGTGGCGGACGTACATCAGGTCCACGAACTCGGGCTCACCCGTCAGGTCGACGTAGTCCGCACCGGTGTCGGCGCAGGCGGCGACGAGTTCCTCGCCGTACTCCACATAGGGCCCCACCGTGGTGGCGACCACGCGCGCCTGCTCGGCGAGGGCGCGCAGCGTGGCCGGATCCGACACGTCCGCCCGCAGCACGCCCGCCTTCTCGCCGCCGGGCAGCCGCTCCCGCAGCGCCTCCAGCTTGCGCTCGCTGCGTCCCGCGACCGCCCAGCGCAGGCCCGCCGGCGCATGGGCGGCCAGATACTCCGCGGTCAGCGTCCCGGCGAAACCGGTCGCTCCGAAGAGCACGATGTCGTACGGACGGTCCGTCCTGCTCAGCCTGCTCATGACACCCCTTGGTCGTGCAGCCGCGCCGCTGTCGGTGGCCGAGGCTAGCGTGAGGGGTGCGGAGCCCGACGACGAGCCCGGAGGAAAGCGATGGCCGTGCCACGGAACGCCCTGAGGAAGTGGGAGAAAGTGCGCGACTGGGCGCTGGGTCTGCCGGGCGCCGTCGAGGAGCACCCCTGGGGAGAGACGGTCGCCAAGGTCGACCGGAAGGTGTTCGTCTTCCTCGGCGTCGACGACGGAAGTCACCCGCTCGGGGTCACGGTGAAACTCACGGACGAGACGGCGCACGCCCACGCCCTCGTCTGTCCCGGCGCCGAGCCCGCCGGATACGGCCTCGGCAAGGCCGGCTGGGTCCACGTCCCGCTGGAACCCCCGGGCGCCCCGGCGGCGGAGCTGTTGTGCGACTGGGTGGAGGAAAGCTACCGCACGGTCGCCACGAAGCGCCGCGCGGCGGAACTGGACGGACGACCGTCCCAGCGGGCAACCCACTGAGACGCGGGTGCATCCCCCTCCAGGGGCGCGGGGAACTGCTCGAGCAACCCCCCACGACCCGCACATGCGAACACGAGCCAAGTGGCACCCACCCCCCAGGGGCGCGGGGAACTGCGCGCTCAGCCACACACAACCCGCGCATGCGAACCGACCGGGCCCGCGCCCCCGGCCGCGTCCAGCCCAGGAGGCCCGTGAGTCCCCTCCCGGTTACAGTTACCAAGCGCTTGCTCGCCCACCCTTGTGCCCACTGCCCACTGTTCCTAACATCGCAGGTGTTACACCAGAACTGTCACAGTCGATGGGGGCTCGATGACGGAGGCGACGGCGCCGCACGACGGCCCGCTCACCGGCGTACGCGTGGTCGAGCTGGCCGGCATCGGCCCCGGCCCGTTCGCGGCCATGCTCCTCGGCGACCTGGGCGCCGACGTCGTACGCGTCGACCGCCCCGGCCGCCCGGGCCTGGGCATCGACCCCGCCCGCGACGTCACCAACCGCAACAAGCGCTCCGTGGTCGTCGACCTCAAGACCCCCGAAGGGGCGGCCCGCGTTCTCGGCCTCGCCGAGCGCGCCGACATCCTGATCGAGGGCTACCGCCCCGGCGTCGCCGAGCGGCTCGGTGTCGGTCCCGAGGACTGCCGGGCCCGCAACCCGCGCCTGGTGTACGGCCGGATGACCGGCTGGGGCCAGACCGGCCCCCTCGCCGACCGCGCCGGACACGACATCGGCTACATCGCCGTCACCGGCGCCCTCGGCATGACCGGCGAGCCGGGCAGGCCCCCGGTCGCCCCAGCCAACCTCCTCGGCGACTACGCCGGCGGCTCCCTGTACCTGGTGGTGGGCGTCCTCGCCGCCCTCCACCACGCGCGCGCCACCGGCGCCGGACAGGTCGTCGACGCCGCCGTCGTGGACGGCACCGCCCACCTCACCGCGATGATCCACGGCATGCTCGCCGCCGGCGCCTGGCAGGACCGCCGCGGCGCCAACCTCCTCGACGGCGGCTGCCCCTACTACGGCACCTACGGAACCGCCGACGGCGGGCACATGGCCGTCGGCGCGCTGGAGCCGCGGTTCTACGCGGAGTTCCTGCGCCTGCTGGACCTCTCCGGCCTCGAGGAAGCGCACGCCGACGTCACCCGCTGGCCGGAGCTGCGCGCCAAGGTCGCCGAGCGGTTCGCCTCCCGCACGCGCGACGAGTGGACCGCCGTCTTCGAGGGCAGCGACGCGTGCGTGGCGCCGGTGCTGTCGCTGCGCGAGGCCCCGCACCACCCGCACCTCGCCGCCCGCTCCACCTTCACCGACCACGCGGGCATCACCCAGCCCGCCCCCGCGCCGCGGTTCTCCGCGACGCCCGCCACCGTCCGCACCGGGCCCGCCCGGCCGGGCGCCGACACCGAGGACGTGGCCCGCGACTGGGGCGTACCCGGCCTGGTGTCCCCGCCCTCGAAACCTTGAGCGAAAGGCCTCCTCGTGAGCACCGAAGCGTATGTCTACGACGCGATCCGCACCCCGCGCGGGCGCGGCAAGGCGAACGGCGCCCTGCACGGCACCAAGCCCATCGACCTGGTCGTCGGGCTGATCCACGAGATCCGCGCCCGCTTCCCCGGGCTCGACCCGGCCGCCGTCGACGACATCGTCCTCGGCGTCGTCGGCCCGGTCGGCGACCAGGGCTCCGACATCGCCCGTATCGCCGCCATCGCCGCGGGCCTGCCCGACACGGTGGCCGGCGTCCAGGAGAACCGCTTCTGCGCCTCCGGCCTGGAGGCGGTCAACATGGCCGCCATGAAGGTCCGTTCGGGCTGGGAGGACCTGGTCCTCGCGGGCGGCGTGGAGTCCATGTCCCGCGTCCCGATGGCCTCGGACGGCGGCGCCTGGTTCAACGACCCGATGACCAACCTCGAGGTCAACTTCGTTCCCCAGGGCATCGGCGCCGACCTCATCGCCACCATCGAGGGCTTCTCCCGCCGCGACGTCGACGAGTACGCCGCCCTCTCCCAGGAGCGCGCCGCGACCGCCTGGAAGGAGAACCGCTTCGAGCGGTCCGTCGTCCCGGTGAGGGACCGCAGCGGCCTCGTCGTCCTCGACCACGACGAGCACCTGCGCCCCGGCACCACCGCCGACTCCCTCGCCAAGCTCAAGCCGTCCTTCGCGGACATCGGCGAGCTGGGCGGCTTCGACGCCGTCGCCCTCCAGCAGTACCACTGGGTGGAGAGGATCGACCACGTCCACCACGCGGGCAACTCCTCCGGCATCGTCGACGGCGCCGCCCTCGTCGCGATCGGCTCCAGGGAGGTCGGCGAGCGGTACGGCCTCACCCCGCGCGCCCGGATCGTCTCCGCCGCCGTCTCCGGCTCCGAGCCGACCATCATGCTCACCGGCCCCGCGCCCGCCACCCGCAAGGCGCTCGCCAAGGCCGGGCTGACCATCGACGACATCGACCTCGTGGAGATCAACGAGGCGTTCGCCGCCGTCGTGCTGCGGTTCGCGAAGGACATGGGCCTGCCGCTGGACAAGGTCAACGTCAACGGCGGCGCCATCGCGCTCGGCCACCCGCTCGGCGCCACCGGCGCGATGATCCTCGGCACGCTGATCGACGAACTGGAGCGCCAGGACAAGCGCTACGGGCTCGCCACGCTCTGCGTGGGCGGCGGCATGGGCATCGCCACCATCGTCGAACGCATCTGACCCCCTCCCGACGGATCACCTGGAGCACACCCTCATGAGCAGCGAGTCCACCACCATCCGCTGGGAGCAGGACGACACCGGCGTCGTCACCCTCGTCCTCGACGACCCGAACCAGTCCGCCAACACCGTCAACAAGGCGTTCCGCGACTCCCTCGCCGCGGTCACCGACCGCCTGGAGGCCGAGCAGGACTCCATCCGCGGCGTCATCGTCACCTCCGCCAAGAAGACCTTCTTCGCCGGCGGCGACCTGCGCGACCTGATCCGGGTCACCCCCGACACCGCCCAGGAGCTGTTCGACGGCGGCCTGGCCTTCAAGCGCCGGCTGCGCCGCCTGGAGACCCTCGGCAAGCCGGTCGTCGCCGCGCTCAACGGCGCGGCCCTCGGCGGCGGCTACGAGATCGCCCTGGCCTGCCACCACCGCATCGCCCTGGACGCCCCCGGCTCCAAGATCGGCTGCCCCGAGGTCACCCTCGGCCTGCTGCCCGGAGGCGGCGGCATCGTCCGCACCGTCCGCCTGCTCGGCATCACCGACGCGCTGCTGAAGGTGCTCCTCCAGGGCACCCAGTACAGCCCGCGCCGCGCCCTGGAGAACGGCCTGGTCGACGACGTCGCCGAGACGCGTGAGGAGATGCTCGCCAAGGCCCGCGCCTACATCGACGCCCATCCCGAGTCCGCGCAGCCCTGGGACCGCCCCGGGTACCGCATCCCCGGCGGCACCCCGTCGCACCCCAAGTTCGCGGCCAACCTGCCCGCCTTCCCGGCCAGCCTGCGCAAGCAGACCGGCGGCGCCCCCTACCCGGCCCCGCGCGCCATCATGGCCGCGGCTGTCGAGGGCGCCCAGGTCGACTTCGAGACCGCCCAGGTGATCGAGGCCCGCTACTTCGTGGAGCTGGCCGCCGGACAGACGTCGAAGAACATGATCCAGGCGTTCTTCTTCGACCTCCAGGCGGTCAACTCCGGCGCCGGCCGCCCCAAGGACGTCCCCGCCCGCAAGGTCACCAAGGTCGCCGTGCTCGGCGCGGGCATGATGGGCGCCGGCATCGCCTACTCCTGCGCCCGCGCCGGCATCGACGTCGTCCTCAAGGACGTCTCCCCGGAGGCCGCGCTCAAGGGCAAGGGCTACTCCGAGAAGCTGTGCGCCAAGGCCGTCGCCAAGGGCCGCACCACGCAGGAGAAGGCCGACGCCCTCCTCGCGCGGATCACGCCCACCGCCGAGGTCGCCGACCTCGCCGGCTGCGACGCGGTGATCGAGGCGGTCTTCGAGGACACCTCCCTCAAGCACAAGGTCTTCCAGGAGGTGCAGAACGTCGTCGCGCCCGACGCGCTGCTCTGCTCCAACACCTCCACCCTGCCCATCACCGCGCTCGCCGAGGGCGTCGAGCGGCAGGAGGACTTCATCGGGCTGCACTTCTTCTCGCCCGTCGACAAGATGCCGCTGGTCGAGATCATCAAGGGCGGGCGCACCGGTGAGGAGGCCCTGGCCCGCGCCTTCGACCTGGTCCGCCAGATCAACAAGACCCCGATCGTGGTCAACGACTCCCGCGGCTTCTTCACCTCCCGGGTCATCGGCCACTTCATCAACGAGGGCGTGGCGATGGTCGGCGAGGGCATCGAGCCCGCGTCGGTCGAGCAGGCGGCGGCCCAGGCCGGCTACCCGGCCAAGGTGCTCTCCCTGATGGACGAGCTCACCCTCACCCTGCCGCGGAAGATCCGCCGCGAGACGCGGCAGGCCGTCGAGGAGGCGGGCGGCACCTGGACCCCGCACCCGGCCGAGGCGGTCGTGGACCGCATGGTCGACGAGTTCGGCCGCGAGGGCCGCGCCGCGGGCGCCGGCTTCTACGACTACGACGAGAACGGCAAGCGCGGCCTGCTGTGGCCGGGGCTGCGTGAGCACTTCACCAACGGGCACACCATCCCGTTCCGCGACATGCAGGAGCGGATGCTGTTCTCCGAGGCGCTGGACACCGTACGGCTCCTCGAGGAGGGCGTGCTCACCTCCGTCGCCGACGCCAACATCGGCTCCATCCTCGGCATCGGCTTCCCCGGCTGGACCGGCGGCGTCCTCCAGTACATCAACGGCTACGACGGCGGTCTGCCCGGCTTCGTCGCCCGCGCCCGCGAACTGGCCGAGCGCTACGGCGAGCGGTTCACCCCGCCCGCCCTGCTCGTGGAGAAGGCGGAGAAGGGCGAGGTCTTCACCGACGCCCGCTGACCGCCCCCAGCGACACCCACCGGATACCGTGGGAAGGGCTCGGCGAGGGGCGGCTCAGCCCTCCTCGTCGAGCCACTCCCGCAGCTCCTCCTTCAGCGACCGCTGGAACGTGGTGAGCAGCGCCTGCACCACCAGCGGATGCATCCGGGCGGACAGGGACCGCACATCCCGCGCGTCCTTGTCCGCCACCGCGTCGCGCAGCAGCCGCGACAGCTCCCGCGCGGCCGCCCGGGCATGCTCGGTGAGGACCGCCCGGGCGGCCAGCACCGACTCGTGCGACAGCGGCACGTCCAGCAACTCCACCCCGAGCCGCAGCAGCCCGGCGTCCACCCGGAACACCTCGCCGTCCGGCCCTGCCCCGGCCCGCTCCACGACGTCCATCGCCGCGAGCCGCCTCAGCTCCTCCTCGCCCAGCGGGCGCCCCGCCCGCCGCTCCAGCTCCGAGCGCGGCACCGTCTCCACCGTGCCCGGCGCCCAGGACGCGACCACGGCCCGCTGCACCGCCAGGTCCCGCACGCTCAGGTCCGGCGGCAGCTGCCCCAGATAGCGCTCGATCGCGGCGAGGGTCATGCCCCGGCTCTGCAGCTCCTCGATCAGTTCGAGGCGGGCCAGGTGCTCCCTGCCGTAGCGGCCGACCCGCCGGGGACCGAGCACCGGGGGCGGCAGCAGGCCCTTCGTGCCGTAGAAGCGGACCGTGCGCACGGTGACCCCGGCCCGGGCCGCCAGCTCGTCGATCGTCAGGGCCTCGGTCTCGGTCGTCATGTGCAGCAGTATCGCTGTCCCACCGCCGCTGTGACACCTCCGCTGTCAATCCCGCCGCCGAGGCGAGCGGCGTGTGAGGAGACCCACGGTGTGACGCAGACCATCGCATACGTACCCGCACATCAGGAAAGGTGCCCCGTCGGTCCGTGCCGTGATCACAGCGCGCCGGCCGAGAGCATTTCGGACAGCCGGGCGCGATCTGCCCGGGCGCACCAGAAAGTGGAACCACGCGTGAGCAAGGACGCCGTCACCACGGCAACGGCCGCACCCTCCACCGCGGCCGCGACGCCCGCGGACGCGGGCGACGCCGGTTACAGCAAGGACCTCAAGGCCCGCCACGTCAACATGATCGCCATCGGCGGCGCCATCGGCACGGGACTCTTCCTGGGCGCCGGAGGACGCCTGCGCGACGCGGGCCCCGCCCTGGCGCTGGCCTACCTGGTCTGCGGCGTCTTCGCCTTCTTCGTCGTCCGCGCCCTGGGCGAGCTGGTCCTGTACCGCCCGTCGTCCGGCTCCTTCGTGTCGTACGCGCGTGAGTTCCTCGGCGAGAAGGGCGCGTACGTCGCCGGCTGGATGTACTTCCTGAACTGGTCGACCACCGGTATCGCCGACATCACCGCGATCGCGCTCTACACGCACTACTGGAGCGCGTTCACCGACATCCCGCAGTGGGTGCTCGCGCTGGTCGCCCTCGCGGTGGTGCTGGCGGTGAACCTGATCTCCGTGAAGATCTTCGGCGAGATGGAGTTCTGGTTCGCGATCGTCAAGGTCGCCACCCTCGTCGCCTTCATGCTGATCGGCGTCTTCCTGCTCGCCACCCGGCACGAGGTGGGCGGCGGCACTCCCGGCCTGAGCATGATCACCGACCACGGGGGCGTCCTCCCGCACGGCGTGCTGCCGGTCGTCCTGGTGATGCAGGGCGTGATCTTCGCGTACGCGGCCCTCGAGCTCGTCGGCGTGGCCGCGGGCGAGACCGCCGAGCCGGAGAAGGTCGTCCCGCGCGCGGTGAACTCCATCATGTGGCGCGTCGGCCTCTTCTACGTCGGCTCCGTCGTTCTGCTCGCGCTGCTGCTGCCCGGCTCGATGTACTCGGCGGGGGAGAGCCCTTTCGTCACCGTGCTGTCGAAGATCGGCGTCCCGGCCGCCGGCGACGTGATGAACCTGGTCGTCCTCACGGCCGCCATGTCGTCCCTGAACTCCGGCCTGTACTCCACCGGCCGCATCCTGCGCTCGATGGCGTCGGCCGGTTCCGCGCCGAAGTTCACCGCCCGCATGAACCGCAGCCAGGTGCCCTACGGCGGCATCCTGCTGACCTGCGCGGTGTGCGTGCTCGGCGTCGGCCTCAACTTCCTCGTGCCGGCCCAGGCCTTCGAGATCGTGCTGAACGTCGCCTCGCTCGGCATCATCAGCACCTGGGTGATCATCATGATCTGCCACCTGGTGTTCGTCCGCCGCGCCCGCGCCGGCCTGGTCACCCGGCCGTCGTTCCGGCTGCCCGGCAGCCCCGTCACCGAGATCGTGACCGTCGTCTTCCTGCTGTCGGTCCTCGTGCTGATGTGGAACGACCCCGAGGTGGGCCGCAAGACCCTGCTGCTCGTCCCGGTGATCGCCGCGATGCTGGTCGGCGGCTGGTACGGCGGCGTCCGCCGCAAGGTGGCCGCCGGGGGGTAAGCGCCGGGGCGCTGTCGGTGGTGGCCGGTACGGTGCCGTCATGTCCGGGATCACGTATCTGCGCGGTGACGCCACCGTCCCGTCGGTGAAGGGCGTCAAGATCGTCGCCCATGTCTGCAACGACATCGGCGGGTGGGGCAAGGGCTTCGTCCTCGCCCTGTCCCGCCGCTGGCCGGAGCCGGAGGCGGCGTACCGCGCCTGGCACCGCGACCGCGCCGCGGGCGGCTTCGGCCTGGGCGCGGTGCAGCTCGTCCAGGTCGAGCGGTACGTGTGGGTGGCCAACATGATCGGCCAGCGCGGCATCCGCACCGGCAGCAAGGGCGTCCCGGTCCGCTACGAGGCGATCGACACGGCCCTGGACCGCCTCGCCGGGCACGCCCGAGAGCTCGGCGCGTCGGTCCACATGCCCCGTATCGGCTGCGGCCTCGCCGGCGGCACGTGGTCCCGCGTCGAGCCGCTCGTGGAGGAACGCCTGGTCCGGCGGGGGATACCGGTCACCGTGTACGACCACGCCTGACGCCCCCGGGACCCCACGGGCCGTCAGGCGCCCTCTTCTGCACCGGAGTTCACCGGGGTACCGTCCCGCGCATGCCGATACGCACGCGCCCCACGACCTGGAGAACGCTCGCGACGGCGGCCATCGCCGCCCTGACGGCCACCCTGCTGACCCCCGCCGCGGCGGACGCCGCCCCGCCGGCCACCCCACCCGTCCACTCCTACGCCGACGCCGTCCGCGAGGCCGTCTGGGTGGACACCGGCCTCGACGAGGACCGCGACGGACGCACCGACCGGGTCGCCGTCGACATCGTCCGGCCCCGCGAGGCCGCCCGCGCGGGACGCAAGGTCCCCGTGATCATGGACGCCAGCCCGTACTACTCCTGCTGCGGGCGGGGCAACGAGAGCCAGACCAAGACCTACGACGGACACGGCGACATCGTGCGGATGCCGCTGTTCTACGACAACTGGTTCGTGCCGCGCGGCTACGCCGTCGTCGGCGTCGACCTCGCCGGCACCAGCCGCTCCGACGGCTGCGTCGACGTCGGCGGCCGCTCCGACATCCGGTCGGCCAAGGCGGTCGTCGACTGGCTGAACGGCCGCGCCACCGCGTACCGCAGCCGCACCGGGGACGAACGGGTGCGCGCCGACTGGACCGACGGCAGCACCGGCATGATCGGCAAGAGCTGGGACGGCACCATCGCCAACGGCGTCGCCGCCACCGGCGTCGAGGGCCTCGAGACCATCGTCCCGATCGCCGCCATCTCCTCCTGGTACGGCTACTACTTCTCCCAGGGCGCCCCGCTCTACGACTCCGGCCCCGACCGGCTCGCCGGGTACGTCCAGACCCCCGAGGCCCGCGAGCACTGCACGGACGTCGCCCGCGAGCTCGTCGACGGCGCCCCGCGCACCGGCGACCGCACCCCGCTGTGGACCGAACGCGACTACGTCCGCACCGCGAAGAAGGTCCGCGCCAGCGTCTTCCTGGTGCACGGCATGCAGGACCTCAACGTCCGCATGGGGCACGTCGGCCCCTGGTGGGACGCCCTCGGCAGGAGCGGCGTACGGCGCAAGATCTGGCTGTCGCAGACCGGCCACGTCGACCCCTTCGACTTCCGCCGCGCGGAGTGGGTGCGCACCCTGACCCGCTGGTTCGACCACGAACTCAAGGGCGTCGACAACGGCGTCGACCGTGAGCCCGTCGCCGACATCGAGCGCGCCCCCGACCAGTGGGTCACCTCCACCGCCTGGCCCCCGCGCGGCACCCGTACCGTCACCCTGCGCCCCGCCCGCGGCGCCCAGGACGGCGTCGGCGCGCTCGGCCTGCGTCCCGGCCGGGGCACCGTGACCTTCACCGACGACCCAGCGCTGAGCGAGACCGACTGGGCCGCCCGGATCGACGCCCCGACCCCGGAGAAGGCGGGCTTCGTCACCCGCCCGCTCACCCGCGACCTGCGCCTGGCCGGCTCCTCCCGGGTCACCGTCACCGTCACCCCCAGCGCCCCGACGGCCCACCTCTCCGCCGTCCTGGTCGACCTCGGCCCCGACACCATCCGCGACTACGCCGACGCCGGCGAAGGCATCGTCACCCTGCCCGAGCGCACCTGCTGGGGACCGAGCACCGACGGCGACAGCTCCTGCTACCGGGAGACCCGCGCGAAGACCGCCGACGTCGGCCACACCGTCGTCAGCCGCGGCTGGGCCGACCTCGGCGAACACGCCGGCACCGGCCGCGGCGAACCACTCGTCCCCGGCAGGCGCTACACCCTCACCGTCGACCTGGCCGCCACCGACCACGTCGTCCCCCGCGGCCACCGGCTCGCACTGATCGTCGCCGGCACCGACCGCGGCCTGATCGACCCGCCGGCCGACACCCCGACGCTCACCCTCGACCTGGCCCGCACCTCCGCCCGGGTCCCGTTCCTCGGCGGCGCCGCCGCGTTCGCCCGCGCCACCTCCGGGCCGCCCGTCACGGCGCCGCACACCGCACCGCACGGCGTCCGCCCGCCCGCCACCGCCCACCGAGTCCCGGGGGACACCCGATGAGACGACGCACCGCGCTCCTCACCGCCACCGCCCTCACCGGCCTCGCCGCCACCCTCGTCACCGGCCCCGCCGCCGGGGCGCACGACACCGCCGCCCCGCCGCGCACCGGCTTCGAACGCAGCAACGGCGCCCGCTGGACCACCCAGCCCGAGGAACAGCGCCTCCTGCACACCGTCGACCGCACGAGCGGCCGCGTCCGCGTCACCCGCATCGGCACCACCGCCGAGAACCGCCCGCTCCGGCTCGTCCGCATCGGAGCGGACCGGACCCCGAACAAGGTCCTCCTGGTGTGCAGCCAGCACGGGAACGAACCCGCCGGCCGGGAGGCCTGCCTCACCACGGTCCGCGACCTGGCGTACGCCGAGGACCGGGAGACCAGGCGCTTCCTGGACCGCACCACGGTGCTCGTCGTCCCCACCGCCAACCCCGACGGGCGCGCCGCCGACACCCGGGGCAACAGCGACGGCGTCGACATCAACCGCGACCACGTCGCCCTGCGCACCGCCGAGGGCCGCGCGCTCGCCGCCGTGATCCGCGACGAGCGGCCCGACGTCATCTACGACCTGCACGAGTACGGCGCCACCCCGCCGTACTACGACAAGGACCTGTTCGACCTGTGGCCGCGCAACCTCAACACCCACCCCGCCGTCCACGACATCGCCCGCTCCCTGTCCGAGCAGCACGTCCGCCCCGCCGCCGGCGCCGCCGGGTACACCACCGGCACCTACGGCATCTGGACCGACCCGGTCACCGGCGACCCGGTCCGGCAGACCGCCGGCGACGGCCAGGAACGGATCCTCCGCAACCTGTCAGGCGTCAAGCACGCCGTCGGCCTGCTCATCGAGAGCCGCGTCGACCCGCTCACCGACGAGGAGAGGACCGACGAGGCGCTCAACAACCGGCGCCGGGTCCACTCCCACCTCGCCGCGCTGAACGGCCTGATCCGTTTCTCCTCGGACCGGCGCGCGCGGGTCGAGGCGGTCACCGCCCGGGCCCGCGCCGCCGGCCACGCGGACCGCGGCCCGGTGTACCTCGGCGGCGCCGACAACGACCCGCCCGAACTCTCCGAGGTGCTCGCCGACCCGCCCTGCGGATACCGCCTCACCGCAGGTCAGTACGCGGACGTGGGCGACGAGCTGGCCCTGCACGGCGTACGCGTCGCACGGGACGCCGGTGGCGTGTTCGTACCGCTGCGGCAGCCGCTGCGGGCCCTCGTCCCCCTGCTCCTGGACGGCCGCGCCACGTATCACCTGGCCGAAGGCGAGGCGGTCACGTCCTGTCGATGAGGTGAATTTTGCGCCATCGGTGGTATGGGCCTATCGGGAGGAGGGCTCTCCGCCCGAAGGCTCGGACGAAAGGTTCCGCCTGTGACGCAGGACCATCGAAGCGACAAGGACCCCACGGCAGGCCCGCTGCCCGGCTCCGAGGCGGGCCTGCCCGGCCGGGACAGGCCCCGCACCGACTGGGTGGTGTTCGGCGTCACAGCCGTGCTCACGCTGGCCTTCGTCGTGTGGGGAGCCGTCTGGACGGACTCGCTGGAGGACGTCTCCGCCGACCTGCTCGGCGGACTGATGCACAACGGCGGCTGGGGCTTCATCCTGGCCGCCTCCGGCTTCGTCGTCTTCGCCCTGTGGCTGGCCGCCAGCCGCTACGGACGCATCACGCTCGGCGCCGAGGGCGAGGAGCCGGAGTTCCGCACGGTGTCCTGGATCGCCATGATGTTCAGCGCCGGCATGGGCATCGGCCTGATGTTCTGGGGCGTGAGCGAGCCGCTCGCCCACTTCGACACCCCGCCGCCCGGCACCGGGCCGGAGGACTCCGGCGACCGGATGTCGACGGCCATGGCCACCACGCTGTTCCACTGGACGCTGCACCCGTGGGCCATCTACGCCGTGGTCGGCCTCGCCATCGCCTACAGCACCTTCCGGCGCCGCCGCCGGCAGACCGTCAGCGCCGTGTTCACGCCGCTGATCGGCGAGAAGCACGCCAACGGCGCCGGCGGCCGGGTCATCGACGTGCTCGCCATCATCGCGACCGTCTTCGGCTCGGCGGCCTCCCTGGGCCTCGGGGCGCTGCAGATCGGCTCCGGCGTGGAGAAGCTGAACTGGCTGGAGAAGGTCGGCACCGGCCTGCTGGTCTCCATCATCGCCGTGCTGACCGTGGCGTTCGTGGCGTCCGCGGTGTCCGGCGTGGAGAAGGGCATCCAGTGGCTGTCCAACATCAACATGGTGCTGGCGCTGCTGCTCGCCGTGTTCGTGTTCGTCGCCGGCCCCACCGTCCTCGTCCTGGACCTGCTGCCGACCTCCGTCTTCACGTACCTCGGCGATCTGCCGGAGATGGCCGGCCGCACCGACATCAGCGGCGGCGAGGGCGTCGCCGACTGGCTGGGCAGCTGGACCGTCTTCTACTGGGCGTGGTGGATCTCCTGGACGCCCTTCGTCGGCATGTTCATCGCCCGCATCAGCCGCGGCCGGACCATCCGTCAGTTCATCGGCGGCGTCATCCTGGTGCCCAGCGCGGTCAGCCTGGTCTGGTTCGCCATCTTCGGCGGCTCGGCGATGCGCCTGCAGGAGCAGAACCGGCTCGGCGACGAGACCACCCCCGAGGGCCGGCTGTTCGCCGTCCTCCAGGAGTTCCCCGTCGCCACCGCCACCAGCCTGCTGGTGATGGTCCTCGTGGGCATCTTCTTCGTCTCGGGCGCCGACGCGGCCTCCATCGTGATGGGCACCCTCTCGCAGAAGGGCTCCCTCGAACCCAGCCGCTGGGCCGTGGTGTTCTGGGGCGTGGTCACCGGGGCCGTCGCGGCCATCATGCTGCTGGTCGGCAGCGGCCAGGGCGACGCCCTGACCGGCTTGCAGAACCTCACCATCCTCGCCGCGGCGCCGTTCGTCGTCGTCATGATCTTCATGTGCGTGGCGCTCATGCGCGACCTGCGCCACGACCCCCTCGTCGTGCGCGACAAGATGGGCAGCGAGGCCGTCGAACTCGCGGTCATCGAGGGCCACAAGAAGTACGACGGCGAGTTCGAGCTGCGCGTCGGCCCCGGCCGCGGACCGGACGTGGAGGGCGACCCCATCGGCAAGCACTGACCCGCGCGGGGCATGCCGTGACACGGGGCGGGCGCCGGGCGCCCGCCCCGCGCCTCACGCCGCGGCCAGCCGGGCCGCCTGCCGCGCACACCCCCAGGCCACGGTGACGCCCGCGCCGCCGTGGCCGTAGTTGTGCACCAGCACCCGCCCGTCGGGCAGCAGGGTCCGCTCCAGACGGACCGCGTCCCGCGCCGGCCGCAGTCCCACCCGGTGTCCCAGCACCCGGGCCCCGGCGATCTCCGGACGCAGCGCCGCGCACCGCCGCACGATCGCCTCCGCCACCGCCGGGTCCGGCCGGTCGGACCACACGTCCTCCTCGGCCGTGCCGCCCAGCAGCAGCCGCCCCGGCTGCGGGAAGAAGTACGCCATCGACCCGTCCGCGCCCTCGGTGACCATCCAGGTGCGGATCCCCGGGTTCTCCACGACCACCAGCTGCCCCCGCACCGGCCGCACCGCCGGGTCCGGCACCAGCTCCCGTGCCGCGAGCCCCGTGCAGTTCACCACCACCGGCGCGTCCGCCTCCGCGAGGTCCGCCACCGCCCGCGTCTCCACCGTGCCGCCCGCCGCCGTCAGCCGGTCCCGCAGATACGGCAGATGGGCCGGCATGTCGATCAGCGGCAGCCGCGCCCACAGCCCCTGCCCGCCCGGGTACTCGGCCCCGGTCGCCGGACGCAGCCCCGGCAGCCGCGCGTCGGCCCACCCGCCGACCTCGTCCATGGACGTCTCGCCCAGTACCCCCTCGACCATCCGTACGCCCGTCGTCTCCGGCCGCAGGGCCAGCTCCTCGTACACGCCGAGCGACTCCAGCGCCCACGCCCGCGCCGACTCCGGCGGGTCGATGCGGTACGGCCACCACAGGGCGCCCGCGACCGCCGAGGTGGTCGCCCCGACCGGGTCCCGCGTCCACAGCCGCACCCGTACGCCCCGCTCGGCGAGGACCACCGCCGTGGTCAGCCCGGTCACCCCGCCGCCGACCACCACGACACCGCTGTCCGTTTCGCTTCCCATCCGGCGGACGGTAGCGGATGCCCGCGCGCGTGCTCGGGTGAGGCCCCGGGTGGGAATACTCACGGCATGTCTGCCGAGTACGCGACCTTCGGCCTGGCGCCGGCGACCCGCCCCGGAGGGCTGCTCGCCGGCGGTGACTTCCAACTGCACCGCGACTTCGTCGACTTCGTCGTCGACGGACGCCCGCTGCTGTACCGCCTGTCCGACCTGGACGCCGTCTCCCCGCTCGCCGCCGACGTGCCGCCCTCCCTGTTCACCGCCCAGGTCCGCGGCCTGCTGCTGGAGACCGGGGCACCCCTGTCCGATGGCCGGTACGTCGTCTACGGCTGCCCCGAGTGCGAGGACCTCGCCTGCGGCGCCGTGACCGCGGTCATCGAACGGGACGGCGACGACGTCGTCTGGCGGGACTTCGCCTGGCAGACCGGCGACCGGGCCGACCTGGAGCGCGACGGCTACCACGGGATGGGCCCGTTCCGCTTCCGTGGCGACGAGTACCGCGCGGCCCTGACCGCCCTCCTGGACGGCGGCCTGCCCGGCAGCCGCCGCCGCGTCCTGCTGATCGGCGCCCGCGTCGCCCTGCTCGCCCGGCTGGCCGCCGCCCTGCGCACCATCGGCATCGGCGCCGACATCACCCAGAGCGCCGACGGCGTCTCCGCCGACGAGCTCCGCTCCTACGGCGCCGTGTTGTTCGGCCGCTCGGTCCCCGCGCGCGAACGCGACGCCGTGCGCCGGGCGCTGACCGGGGCCGGGGCGGACGTGCCCTGCGTCGACGCGCTCGCGCCCGTCGTCCCGCTGCTGGTCGCGCAGGCCGAACAGGCCCTGGAGGCAGGCCGGGACGACCACCGGCGGCTGACGGACCTCACCGCGGCCGGCGGCGCCGCCCAGTTCGAGGTGGTCTCCGCCTGCCGCGTCCGGCTCACCGCACACCGCGTCGACCGCCTCTCCCGCGCCCGCAGCCGCGACCTCTTCGACGCGGTCCTCGAACCCGGCCGGCACCGCGTCCTGCTCGACCCGCCGGCGGTCAAGGGCGAGGCGTACCTGGTCGCCCGTACCGCCGGAACCGTGCTGGTCACCGCCGTCGCCCCGTGACCGGCCCGCGGCACCTCGCGGTACGGCCGGGGCTCCAGGGCCTGTCGTGCGGATCACGCCGGCCGTGCGGCACGATGCCCGTTCGGCCCGAGCGGCGTCCGGCGAGCGGCCGCACGGCGGAGGGGAGAGGGCTGACGTGGGGATCCAGGGCGCGCGGTCGAGCGCGAGGGAGCCGGCCACCGGCGACCACGCCCCCGGGGGCCCCGCGGCTTCGCGCCCTTCGGGCAGTGGGGGAGTGCGTGCCAGGGCCCGCGACGCCGGGGCGGTCCGAACGGCAGGCTTTAAGATCGGCGGTCTGATGACTGCCACCCTCGTCGCCAAGAACCTCGCCGCCGGACACGGCGACCGCTCCCTGTTCGCCGGGCTCGACCTCGTCGTCGCGCCCGGCGACGTGATCGGCCTGGTCGGAGCCAACGGCGCCGGCAAGTCCACGCTGCTGCGCCTGCTCGCCGGGCTCGCCGCGCCCGAGGAGGGCGAGCTGCGGCTCTCCCCGCCCACCGCCACCGTCGGCCACCTCCCGCAGGAGCCGGAGCGGCGGCCCGGCGAGACCGTGCGCGCCTTCCTGGCCCGCCGCACCGGCGTCGCCGAGGCCCAGCACGCCATGGACGAGGCCACCCAGGGCCTGGTCGACGGCGCGCCCGGCGCGGACGACGCCTACGCCACCGCCCTGGAGCGGTGGCTCGCGCTCGGCGGCGCCGACCTCGACGAACGCGCCGAGGAGGTCGCCACCGTCCTCGGCCTGGACGTCGGCCTCGACCAGCCGATGACCGCCCTGTCCGGCGGCCAGGCCGCCCGCGCGGGACTCGCCTCGCTGCTGCTGTCCCGCTACGACGTCTTCCTGCTCGACGAGCCGACCAACGACCTCGACCTGGACGGCCTCGAACGCCTCGAACGGTTCGTGAGCGGCCTGCGCGCCGGGACCGTCGTCGTCAGCCACGACCGCGAGTTCCTCTCCCGCACGGTCACCAAGGTCCTCGAACTCGACCTCGCCCAGCGGCAGATCAACCTCTACGGTGGCGGTTACGACGCCTACCTGGAGGAGCGCGAGGTGGCCCGCCGGCACGCCCGCGACGAGTACGAGGAGTACGCCGACAAGCGCGCCGCCCTCCAGGACCGGGCGCAGACGCAGCGCGCCTGGATGGACAAGGGCGTGAAGAACGCCCGCCGCAAGGCGGGCAACGACAACGACAAGATCGGCCGCAAGTTCCGCAGCGAGGCCAGCGAGAAGCAGGCCGCCAAGGCGCGCCAGACCCAGCGCATGATCGAGCGCCTGGAGGTCGTCGAGGAGCCGCGCAAGGAGTGGGAGCTGCGCATGGAGATCGCGGCGGCCCCGCGCTCCGGCGCCGTGGTCGCCACCCTGCGCGACGCCGTGGTGCGCCGCGACGGCTTCGCCCTCGGCCCGGTGACCCTCCAGATCGACTGGGCCGACCGGGTCGCGGTGACCGGCGCGAACGGCGCGGGCAAGTCCACCCTGCTCGGCGCCCTGCTCGGCCGCGTGCCGCTCGACGCGGGCCACGCCGCCCTCGGCTCGGGCGTGCTGCTGGGGGAGGTCGACCAGGCCCGCGCGCTGTTCCACGGCCCGGAGACCCTGCTGGACGCCTTCCGCCCCTCGGTGCCGGAGCTGGAACCGGCCGACATCCGCACGCTGCTCGCCAAGTTCGGCCTCAAGGCGGAGCACGTGCTGCGTCCCGCGGCGACCCTGTCACCGGGCGAGCGCACCCGCGCCGCCCTCGCACTGCTCCAGGGCCGGGGCGTGAACCTCCTCGTCCTGGACGAGCCGACGAACCACCTCGACCTGCCCGCCATCGAGCAGCTGGAGTCCGCCCTCGACGCCTACGAGGGCACGCTGTTGCTGGTCACCCACGACCGCCGCATGCTGGACGCGGTGCACGTCACCCGCCGTCTGCACGTCACCGACGGCCAGGTGTCCGAACACTAGGCCCCTCGAAGGCTTCCGCGCCCCGCGCCGGACCGGACTCAGCGGGGCGCCGGCCGCCGTGCCAGCCGCGGGTGGTCGACGACACAGCCGTCCTCGTCGAACGTCAGGTCGCTGCGGAAGTCCCCGGAGGCGAACCGGACGCGCCCGGGCCCCAGATGCGTGTACGTCTGCCGCGACGGCTCGACGGTCAGGCCGGGCACGGACACCCACGCCATCAGGAACTCCCGCTCACCCGGGGTGCGGTGCAGACCGTGCCGCAGCACCGGCATGGTGTTCGTCAGCGGGCACAGGCCCAGATCGCAGTCGAGGGCGCCGTCCAGGGCGTCCACCCGTCGCCCGTCGGCGGTCCAGCCGCCCCGGCCGTCGTGCCGCAGGTCCAGCGAACGGCTGCCGGACGCGTCCTCGGCCGTCACCGTCAGCCGCCGGGTGACGTACGCGTCCCCGGTCAGGAGTTCGTAGGTGATCCAGTACGGCTCCGGGAGTGTCCCCACGGCCCGCCCGCGGGCCCGCAGCCCGTCCCCGTCGAACACGGCCCAGACGGTCTCGTAGCCGCCGCTCGCCGTGACCTCCCAGGTGATGACCCGTGACACAGGCATGCGGGCACCCTACGAGCGGCCCGGGCCGGCCGCGAGGAACACGCCGGGCCCGTGTTCCCCCGCAGACCGGGGGGACACGGGCCCGGCGCACGGCTCAGCGGCGGCCGCTCTTCGGGTCGACCAGACCCGCGCGGCGCAGCGCGTCGGCCATCGCGCTGTTCGCCGGGGCGGGCGCCTGCCGCGCACCACCGCCGCCGCCACCGCGGCCCTGGCGCTGCTGCGGCGGACGGCCGCCGCGCTGCCTGCGCTCACGGTCGCCGCCGGACGCCTGGCCCTGCGGCGCGGCCTCGTCGTCCAGACGCAGCGTCAGCGAGATCCGCTTGCGCGGGATGTCGACGTCGAGCACCTTCACCTTGACGATGTCGCCCGGCTTCACCACGTCCCGCGGGTCCTTGACGAACGTCTTCGACATCGCGGACACATGCACCAGGCCGTCCTGGTGGACGCCGACGTCGACGAACGCGCCGAACGCGGCCACGTTCGTCACCACGCCCTCCAGGATCATCCCGGAGGACAGGTCGGAGATCTTCTCCACGCCCTCCTTGAAGGCGGCCGTCCTGAACGCCGGACGCGGGTCGCGGCCCGGCTTCTCCAGCTCCTTGAGGATGTCGGACACGGTCGGCAGACCGAACGTGTCGTCCACGAAGTCCTGCGGCCGGAGCGAGCGCAGCACCGCCGTGTTGCCGATGAGCGAGGCCACCTCCTGCCCGGCGGTCTTCACCATCCGCCGCACGACCGGGTATGCCTCCGGGTGCACGCTGGACGCGTCCAGCGGGTCGTCGCCGCCGCGGATCCGCAGGAAGCCCGCGCACTGCTCGTACGCCTTCGGGCCCAGCCGGGCCACCTTCTTCAGCTCGAGGCGGCTCTTGAAGGGGCCGTTGGAGTCGCGGTGCGCCACGATGTTCTCGGCGAGACCGGAGGAGATGCCCGACACCCGGGCGAGCAGCGGGGCGGACGCGGTGTTGACGTCCACGCCGACGCCGTTCACACAGTCCTCCACCACCGCGTCCAGCGAACGCGACAGCTTCACCTCGGACAGGTCGTGCTGGTACTGGCCGACGCCGATCGACTTAGGGTCGATCTTCACCAGCTCGGCCAGCGGGTCCTGGAGCCGGCGCGCGATGGACACCGCGCCGCGCAGCGACACGTCCATGTCCGGCAGCTCCTGCGAGGCGAACGCGGAGGCCGAGTACACGGACGCGCCCGCCTCGGACACCATCACCTTCGTCAGCTTCAGCTCGGGGTGCTTGGCGATGAGCTCGCCGGCGAGCTTGTCGGTCTCGCGGGACGCCGTGCCGTTGCCGATCGCGATCAGCTCGACCGCGTGCTCCTTCGCCAGCCGGGCCAGCTTGGCGATCGCCTCGTCCCAGCGGTTCGCCGGCACGTGCGGGTGGATCACGTCCGTGGCGACGACCTTGCCGGTCGCGTCGACCACGGCGACCTTCACGCCGGTACGGAAACCGGGGTCGAGGCCGAGCGTCGCGCGCGTGCCCGCCGGGGCGGCCAGCAGCAGGTCGCGCAGGTTGGCGGCGAACACCCGCACCGCCTCGTCCTCGGCGGCCGTGCGCAGCCGCAGCCGCAGGTCGATGCCCAGGTGCACCAGGATGCGCGTGCGCCAGGCCCAGCGGACGGTGTCCAGCAGCCACTTGTCGCCCGGGCGGCCCCGGTCGGCGATCCCGAACCGGTGGGCCACGATGCCCTCGTACGACGACCGGCCCTCCACCGGCTCCTCCGGCTCCAGGACGAGGTCGAGGACCTCCTCCTTCTCGCCGCGCAGCATCGCCAGCACCCGGTGCGAGGGCAGCTCCGTGAACGGCTCGGAGAAGTCGAAGTAGTCGGCGAACTTGGCGCCCGCCTCCTCCTTGCCCTCGCGCACCTTCGCCGCCAGCCGCCCGCGCACCCACATGCGCTCGCGCAGCTCGCCGATCAGGTCCGCGTCCTCGGAGAAGCGCTCGGTGAGAATCGCCCGCGCGCCGTCCAGCGCCGCCTGCGGATCCGCGACGCCCTTCTCCGCGTCCACGAACGCGGCGGCCGCGGCGAGCGGCTCCACACCGGGATCGGCGAGCAGCCCCTCCGCCAGCGGCTCCAGACCCGCCTCGCGGGCGATCTGCGCCTTGGTGCGCCGCCTGGGCTTGAACGGCAGGTAGATGTCCTCCAGGCGCGCCTTGGTCTCCGCGCCGCGGATCCGGGCCTCGAGCTCCTCGGTGAGCTTGCCCTGCTCGCGCACCGAGTCGAGGATCGCCGTGCGGCGCTCCTCCAGCTCCCGCAGATAGCGCAGCCGCTCCTCGATCGTGCGCAGCTGCGCGTCGTCGAGCATCTCGGTCGCTTCCTTGCGGTAGCGGGCGATGAAGGGCACCGTCGAACCGCCGTCGAGCAGTTCCACGGCGGCCTTGACCTGCCGCTCCCGTACGCCGAGTTCCCCGGCGATCCTGCCTTCGATGGACCCTGCGAGGGGTGTCGTCACGTTCCCGTACCGCCTTCTCCACTGAGGTTGCGCGGCAATTGTGGCAGGTGGCGACGACAATCGGGGATCAGGGCGGCGACGCGCCCGGACACCCCCCGGGCGGCCTCAGGCGCGACGGCCGCGCGCGGAGGAGGACGCGCCGCCGAACAGCCGGGCGAGCGCCCGGAACGGCAGCGTCACGACGGTGGCGACGGCGCCGCCGATCTGACGCAGGACGTCTGCGATGGCACGGAACACGTGGTGACCCCTTTCGTCGTCCGGCCGCTGCGGCCGGCTTCCCCTGCGGGTACCTCGTCCACGCTTCAACATGCACCCGGCCCGTCGTCCGGTCCCGTGCGGGGCATGGCAGGAAAGGTGGGAAACACGTCGTTGCGGCCACCGCACCGGCCCGCGAAGAATCGGCGCATGCCCCAGCGAACCGTCCTCGTCGTCCTCTACGACGCCGTGCAGAGCCTCGACGTCACCGGCCCCGTGGAGGTGTTCGCGGGCGCGGAGCGGCACACCCCGGGGAGCTACCGGATCGCCACCGCCTCCCTCGACGGCGCGCCCGTCCGCACCACCAGCGGGCTCACCCTCGTACCGGACGGCACGCTCGGCGAGGCGCCCGCGCCGCACACACTGGTGGTGCCCGGCGGCCACGGCAGCCGCCGCCCCGACCCGCGGCTCACCGACTGGCTGAGCCGGCACGCACCCCGCGCCGACCGGCTGGTGTCCGTCTGCACGGGAGCCGCCCTGCTCGCCGCCGCCGGACTCCTGGACGGCCGCCGCGCCACCACCCACTGGGCGTACAGCGACCGCCTCGCCCGCGACCACCCGGCCGTCGAGGTCGACCCCGACCCCATCTACGTCCGCGACGGGCACGTCGCCACCTCGGCGGGCGTCACCGCCGGCATCGACCTCGCCCTCGCCCTCGTCGAGGAGGACCTCGGCCGGGAGGTCGCCCTGACCGTCGCCCGGCACCTGGTGGTCTTCCTGCGCCGACCCGGCAACCAGGCCCAGTTCAGCGCCCAGCTCGCCGCCCAGACCGCCCGGCGTGAACCCCTCCGCGAGATCCAGCGCTATGTCACCGAGCACCCGTCCGCCGACCTCTCCGTCGAGGCGCTCGCCGCGCGCGCCGCGCTGTCGCCGCGTCACTTCGCGCGCGCCTTCCACGCCGAGACCGGCACCACCCCCGGCCGCTACGTCGACCGGGTCCGCCTCGAACACGCCCGCCGCCTCCTCGAGGACACCGGCGACTCCGTCGAGGAGATCTCCCGGACCTGCGGCTACGGCAGCCCCGAGGCGATGCGCCGCGCCTTCGTCCGGACCCTCGGCTCCTCACCGGCGGAGTACCGCCGCCGCTTCCGGCCGGCCCCCGCGCCGGCCCGCCCC
>MUNG01000190.1 GCA_002154585.1 Streptomyces pseudogriseolus | reverse complement strand
GTCGGGGGCGGGAGGCCGGGTGGCCGAGCCCGTCGGCGGCGGTGTGCTGCTCTGGCCGCTCTCCTGGGGCGGGTCGAGGAGGCCGCCGGTGTTGCCGCCGAGCAGGCCGTCCTGCTCGTGCTCGGCGTCGGCGGAGTCGCTCGGTCCCGCGCTGCCCGTCTCGCCCTTGCCGGAGCCGTCCCGCCCGGTGCCGGGGGACGTCGAGGGCTCGGCGGCGGAGGGGCTGTCGGACGCCGGGGCGGAGCCGCCGTGCCGCTTGCCGTCGTCCGCCTGGTCGCTCGGCGGCCGGGGCAGCAGGGACTGGAGCGGGGCGACGTCCTCGTCTATGGCGTCGAACACGGACGTGACCTGCTCACTGACGTCCCCGAGCTGCACGGGGAGCCGGTCGCGCAGGTTGCCCCAGGTGTCGCGGTGGGCCTGGGAGAAGGAGGAGAGCGCCTGGATGGGGCCGAGGGAGTCCGGGTTGCGCTCGTAGGCCTCGCGGAGCAGCCGGTGGCCCTCCGAGGCGTCGTGCCGCATGCCGGACAGGGCGCGGCGGATCTCGCTCAGCGACTCGTGGTCGAGGGAGCCGGCGCGGTCGCGCTCCATCAGCCGGCGGGCCTCGCCGAGCCGGGTGGAGGCCTGGTCGAGGTAGACCCGGCCGCGCTCGTCGTCGCCGTCGGCGAGGGTGAGCTTGACGTCCTCGATGCCGCGCTTGAGCCCGTAGAGCGAGTCGCCGGGGAGGGCGTCGGAGCTGGCGGCGGCGACTCCGCCGAGGGCGCCGGCGGCGACGCCGACGGTGAGTCCGCCCGCGGTGAGCCCTTTGGCCAGCCGGGAACGCGGTCGCAGCCTGCCCAGCGGGGTGGCCCGGTGGGCGCCCTTGGCGCGGCGCGAGCGCTGTTCGGGAACGGCCCGGTCCGTCGCCTCGCCTGCGGCGGTGCCCTCCTGGAGCATGGCCTCGAACGCGGCCACCAGCTGGGCTCGCTGGACGACCTTCACCTCGGGGTCGAGCTCCGGCCGGGGCAGCGCGCGCAGACCGGAGGCCAGCGTGAGCAGCTGGGCCTGTTCGGTCTCGGCGGCGGCCGGGGCCGGTGCCGGTCCTTCGGTTCGCTCGGCCGCCGTGCCCCGGTCGGACTGCTCCTCCAGGGCCTGGGCGAAGGCGTTCGCCCGCCGGTGCGCCGATACGTTCGCGATCACTGGCGGCACCTCCTCTCGTCATGACGGTCGACTCCCCAGGGGGTCTGAGGGTTCCCGGGGCCGGCCGACGCCACACGATCGGGTGAGCGCAGCCGGTCAGCGGGTGACCACAGGGAGCCTGTATCCCGCACAACGACGGGCGCGGCACTTGGGTTACGCGCACCGGTGACCCGATCGGCGATTCCAACCCGGTTTCACTCAGGGTGAGTTGAAAGTCGCTCACTGTGTCGCGTCCCGTGGACGGGTCAGCGGGCGTCGTCCGGGAGGAGCCGGGCGAGGGTGCGGACGGCACGGTACTGGAGGGTCTTGATGGCGCCCTCGTTCTTGCCCATGACGCGGGCCGTCTCGGCGACGGACAGCCCTTGGAGGAATCGGAGCGTGACGCACTCCTGCTGTTGGGGGTTGAGCCGTCGTACGGCATCGAGGAGGGCGGCGTTGGACAGGGACTCGAGTACGGAATCCTCGGGGGAGCGCTCGACCTCGTTGGCGTCGAGCATCTCCCCGGTGGTGACCTCGAGGCGGAAGCGGCTGGACTTGAAGTGGTCGGCGACGAGGTTGCGGGCGATGGTCACCAGCCAGGCGCCGAAGTCGCGGCCCTGCCAGGTGAAGGTGCCGATGCGGCGCAGCGCCCGCAGAAAGGTCTCGCTGGTGAGGTCCTCGGCGGTCGCCTTGCCGCCGACGCGGTAGTAGATGTAGCGGTAGACGGTGTCGCTGTACTGGTCGTAGAGCCGTCCGAAGGCCTCCGCCTCGCCGGCCTGGGCGCGCTCCACGAGGTCCATCATCCGGGCGCTGTCGCTGTCGGCGGCGGGACGGCGGGCAGCGGGAGCGCCGGACGGGCGTCCTCGTCTGCCGACCGCGGCCGTGCCCTCGGCGAGGGCGTAGCACGGGCCGGCGGGGACGGCGGCGAATGCGGGGACGGCGTGCGCGGGGGGGACGATTCCGCGCAACATGTCTCGGGCTGTCGCGACTGTCGCGCGCAGCGTAGCCAGGCCCGAGGCGTCAACCCCGACGTGTGGGTACACGGGACTCCCAGAGGCAGAGCTTCCATCACGTGCAGTGCGGGGCCGTTCACCCGTCGTGACGAAGGGGTGGTCCCGGAATGCGTCTGAGGAGAATAACGCTTCGTACAGGCCCTGCTACACCGAGTTGCTCAAACTATCGATTACGTCGCTTCCGTAACCGATTGACGTTTCTTCACGGGTGAGGAGCTGATCGATCGGTGACCGGAAGCTTTCGTATTCCGGTTAAGTCCGGGGCGAGTTGTGGCCGTGTGCAGCCAAGAGGACTGCTCGGGCCGGTTGCGGGGTAAGGCGGTCGGTTCGGGGCGTGTCGCGGCCCGGCCCGGTCACCGCGGGCGGGCGCGGGGCCCGGCGGTGACGTGCGGGAGGGGCGCCGGCGGGCTTCCGGCAGTACGTCAGCGGCGCTTGCGGTGCAGGGCGATCGCGGCGGCCGTGCCCCCGGCCACCGCGCCCACGCCGGCCGCGGCCGGGATGCCGACCTTGGCCGCCTTGCGGCCGGTGCGGTAGTCGCGCAGCCGCCAGTCCATCCGGCGGGCGTGCTTGCGCAGCTTGGAGTCCGGGTTGATCGCGTAGGGGTGGCCCACGAGCGACAGCATCGGGATGTCGTTGTGGGAGTCGCTGTAGGCCGCGCAGCGGCGCAGGTCCAGCCCTTCCGCGAGCGCCAGCGCACGGACCGCCTCCGCCTTCGCCGGACCGTGCAGCGGCTCGCCCACGAGTTTGCCCGTGTACACGCCGTCGACCGACTCGGCGACGGTGCCCAGGGCGCCGGTCAGACCGAGCCGGCGGGCGATCACCGTGGCGATCTCCACCGGGGCGGCGGTGACCAGCCAGACCCGCTGGCCGGCGTCGAGGTGTGCCTGGGCCAGCGCCCGGGTGCCGGGCCAGATGCGCTCCGCCATGTACTCGTCGTAGATCTCCTCGCCGATGGACTGGAGCTCGGAGACGCGGTGGCCCTGGACGATGGAGAGCGCCGAGTCGCGCGCCTCCTGCATGTGCTCGGGGTCCTCGACGCCGGCCAGCCGGAACCACGCCTGCTGCCAGGCGAACCGGGCCAGCTCGCGGGTGTCGAAGAACTTCCGCTTGTACAGGCCCCGCCCGAAGTGGAACAGGGCGGCGCCCTGCATGACGGTGTTGTCCAGGTCGAAGAACGCGGCGGCCCGTTCGTCACCGGGAACCGGGAACTCGGGTTCGCGTTCGGAAACTTCCTGGGTGGATTTGCGGGCGGCCTCCGCCGAGGCCTCGCCAGCCAACACGCTCCGCGCCGTGGCGGAGCGCCTACGGGGGGTGAGCCATCCGAGAGCGGCCATGGCGTGAGCATAGCCAGTGCGCGCGCCCGCTCCGGAGCCGAGAGGCCGCCGCGCCGTGAACTCCGTGTGTCCTCGGCGGTGTCCCGGCCTTGTCCCGCGCGCGACAATGGCCCGCATGACCCCTCTCTTCCGCCGCGCCGGGCCCCCGCGGGACCGGCTCGTGACGCTGATCCGCAAGCCCGGCTGCCATCTGTGCGACGACGCGCAGACGGTGGTGGAGAAGGTGTGCTCCGAGCTCGGGGTTCCGTGGGAGCGCAAGGACATCACCGAGGACCGGGAGCTGTACGACCTGTACTGGGAGCAGATCCCGGTGGTGCTCGTCGACGGACGGCAGCACACCTTCTGGCGCGTGAACGAGGACCGTCTCCGCGCGGCCCTGAGTGACTGACCCGGGTGACTGACCGGCCAGTTCAATCTGGCGGAAATTCGCTTAGGATCGATGGCGTTCTGGTCTCGGGGGCGGGATTCACAGAGGAGAGTGTGCGGTTTTGCCCCTGAAAGCAAAGGAACGGCGGCGCGGGCGCGCCGGTTCCCTCCGTGCGCGCCGGGGGCGCGTGACCCCGGTCACGTTGGCCGGGCAAATCGGACACAATCTTTGTGCACGCGTTCACAAAGACATAGCCTGCATTCGACGGGGCGGTCCGGGGACGTATGACCGCCTGAAGCCCCGCTCTACCCGCAGGAGCACCGTGGCAACTGGCCGAACTCACCGACCGGCGACCCGTAGCCGAGGGATTCCCGAGGCCACCGTCGCCCGGCTTCCGCTGTACCTCCGCGCCCTGACCGCGCTCTCCGAGCGCTCGGTGCCCACGGTCTCCTCGGAGGAGCTGGCGGCCGCCGCGGGTGTGAACTCCGCGAAGCTGCGCAAGGACTTCTCCTACCTGGGTTCCTACGGCACCCGGGGCGTCGGCTACGACGTCGAGTATCTCGTGTACCAGATCTCCCGCGAACTCGGCCTCACCCAGGACTGGCCGGTTGTGATCGTCGGCATCGGTAACCTCGGCGCCGCCCTGGCCAACTACGGAGGGTTCGCCTCCCGTGGTTTCCGGGTCGCCGCGCTGATCGACGCCGACCCCGCGATGGCCGGGAAGCCCGTCGCCGGCATCCCCGTGCAGCACACCGACGAGCTCGAGACGATCATCCGGGACAACGGCGTGTCCATCGGCGTCATCGCCACCCCGGCCGGCGCGGCCCAGCAGGTCTGCGACCGGCTCGTGGCCGCCGGCGTCACGTCCATCCTGAACTTCGCGCCGACCGTGCTGACCGTCCCGGACGGCGTCGACGTGCGCAAGGTCGACCTCTCCATCGAGCTCCAGATCCTCGCCTTCCACGAGCAGCGCAAGGCCGGCGAGGAGGCCGCGGCCGGGGTCGCCGCCGACCGGGCAGCCGGTCCCGCCCGCTCCGCCGCCGTCGCCGGGCGCGAGGACTCCGCCACCGACCAGGGGCCCGACGGGGACGTACCCGCCGTGATGCCAGCATGAGCCTCCTCGTCGTCGGACTGAGCCACCGCAGCGCCCCGGTCAGCGTGCTGGAGCGGGCGTCGCTGAGCGCGGACGCGCAGACCAAGCTGCTCCAGGACACGGTCGCCGCGGAGCCCGCCTCCGAGGGCGCGGTCCTCGCCACCTGCAACCGCATCGAGCTGTACGCCGACGTGGACAAGTTCCACGCCGGTGTCGCCGAGCTGTCCACGCTGCTCGCCCAGCACAGCGGGGTCGGCCTGGAGGAGCTCACTCCTTATCTTTATGTGCACTACGAGGACCGGGCCGTGCACCACCTGTTCTCGGTGGCCTGCGGACTGGACTCGATGGTCGTGGGCGAGGGGCAGATCCTCGGCCAGATCAAGGACTCGCTGGCCCGCGCGCAGGAGACCCACACCGCGGGACGGCTGCTGAACGACCTGTTCCAGCAGGCGCTGCGGGTCGGCAAGCGCGCCCACTCCGAGACCGGCATCGACCGCGCCGGGCAGTCCCTGGTCACCTTCGGCCTGGAGCAGCTCGCGCAGGGCACCCCCGTCGAGACCTGGGCGCGCGGCAAGAAGGCCCTGGTCATAGGCGCCGGTTCGATGTCCTCGCTGTCCGCGGCCACGCTCGCGCGCGCCGGCGTCGCCGAGGTCGTGGTGGCGAACCGCACGCCCGACCGCGCCGAGCGGCTGGTGCGGATCCTCACCGAGGGCGACGACACGGACGTGGCGGCCCGCGCGGTCCCGATGGCATCGGTGCCGTTCGAGCTGACACGTGCCGATGTGGTCGTCTCCTGCACCGGCGCGACCGGCCTGGTCCTCACCGCCGAGACGATCGCCGCCGGCGTCGAGGGCCGCCCCGGCGCGGCGCAGGTCGTCGACCTCGACGCGGTCGCCGCGGAGGACGCCCGCGAGAGCGCCCCCGCGCAGCCTCCCGCCGAGGACGGCTGCCCGGTGGACCTGCCGACGGTCCGGCCCGGCTTCTCCGTGATGGGCGAGGCGGCCGTCGCCGGGATGGACGCGGCCACGCTGGAGCAGCACGGCGCGTGGGCGGCGGGCTCCGCCGTCGACCGCCGGGACGCCGCCCGCGGCACCGGACCCGAGGCGGACGCCGAGGTCATCGGCGCGCTCGCCGCGGCCGCGGCCGCGATCGGCCGCATCCCCGAGCGGCGCAGGCCCGAGCCGGTGGACGCGCCGCCGCGCCCCGAGCCCGTCCTCTTCCTGCTGGACCTCGCCATGCCGCGGGACGTCGACGCGGCGGCGCACCGCCTGCCCGGCGTGCGGCTGGTGGACATCGAATCGCTCGCCGAGGCGTCCGCGGACGCTCCGATGGCTGCCGATGTGGACCAGGTCCGGCGTATCGTCTCCGACGAGGTCGCCGCGTTCGGGGCGGCACAGCGGGCGGCGCACATCACGCCGACCGTCGTCGCCCTGCGGACCATGGCGGCCGACGTGGTGGCCGGTGAGATGGCCCGCCTGGAGGGGCGGCTCCCCGGCCTGGACGACAAGCACCGCGCGGAGATCACCCAGACCGTGCGACGGGTGGTCGACAAGCTGCTGCACGCCCCGACGGTCCGGGTCAAGCAGCTCGCGGCCGAGCCCGGCGGGGCCGGGTACGCGGACGCGCTGCGCACCCTGTTCGACCTCGACCCCGAGACGGTGGCCTCCGTCTCCCGCGCCGAGGAAAGCACCGAGAAGAACGCACAGAACCGAGGGCCGGGATGACTGAGAAGGCACTGAGGCTGGGGACCAGGCGCAGCAAGCTCGCCATGGCCCAGTCCGGGCAGGTGGCGGATGCCGTGAGCCAGGTGACCGGACGGCCCGTCGAGCTCGTCGAGATCACCACGTACGGCGACGTCTCGCGTGAGCACCTCGCGCAGATCGGCGGCACGGGCGTCTTCGTCGCCGCCCTGCGGGAGGCGCTGGCGCGCGGCGAGGTGGACTTCGCGGTGCACTCCCTCAAGGACCTGCCGACCACCCAGCCCGACGAGCTGGTCCTGGCGGCGATCCCCGAGCGCGAGGACCCGCGGGACGTGATCATCGCGCGGGACGCGCTGAAGCTCACCGACCTGCCGCGCGGGGCGCGCATCGGCACCGGTTCGCCGCGCCGCATGGCGCAGCTGAACGCGTACGCCCGCGCCCACGGCATGGACATCGAGACGGTCCCGATCCGGGGCAACGTCGACACCCGCATCGGGTACGTCACCAAGGGCGACCTGGACGCGGTCGTGCTGGCGGCCGCCGGGCTCAACCGGATCGGACGCAGTGACGAGGTGACCGACTTCCTGTCGGTCGACACGGTTCTGCCCGCCCCCGGCCAGGGGGCACTGGCGATCGAGTGCGCCGCGGACGACGCGGACCTCGTCGCCGCGCTCGCCGAGCTCGACGACCCGTTCACGCGGGCCGCCGTGACGGCCGAGCGTTCCCTGCTCGCCGCTCTGGAGGCCGGCTGCAGCGCACCCGTGGGGGCGCTGGCCGATCTCCTGGACGACGGGCAGTCTGTCAAGGAAATGCGCCTGCGGGGCGTCGTCGGCACCACCGACGGTTCCACGCTGGTGCAGCTGTCCACCACCGGTCCCGTGCCCGAGACGCACGAGGCGGCGACGGCGCTCGGTCGCGAACTCGCCACCGAGATGCTCGCGCAGGGCGCGGCCGGTCTGATGGGGGAGCGAGCACTTTGAGCCCCACCACTCTTCCCGCCCCTCCGGAACAAGGGCACGTCACCTTCCTCGGTGCCGGACCCGGGGATCCGGGACTGCTGACCCTGCGCGCCGTGGAGGCCCTGGCGAACGCGGACGTCCTCGTCGCCGAGCACGACGTGCTCGATGTCGTACGGACGCACGCCAGGCAGGGCGTCGCCGAGGTGCACACGGACGCGGACACGCCTGCGTCGTCCACGCCGGGCACGGGCACGCCCCAGCTGACGGTCGTTGACGGCGCGTCAACAACCGCCGGTGTCCCCGCGAATAGGGATGCCGCACATCTTGTCATGGAGGCCGCGCGGGGCGGCAAGCGGGTCGTCCGTGCGGTGTCCGGCGACCCCGGCCTCGACGCGTACGCCGCCGAGGAGATGCTGGCGTGCGCCTCGGCCGGGGTGCCGTTCGAGGTCGTGCCCGGTGTCGCCGCCGCGGTCGGCGTGCCCGCGTACGCCGGTGTGCCGCTGCGGGACGCGGAGGGCGCGGACGTCCGCTTCGTGGACGCGCGCACGGCGTCCGACCGGTGCTGGACGGAGGTCGGCGCGTCGGACGGCACGGTGGTCGTATCCACCACGCTGGACTCGGTGGCCGCCGCCGCGGGCGAACTGGTGTCCGCCGGACGTAAGCCCGACACCCCTCTGACGGTGACCGTCGCCGGTACGACGACCCGGCAGCGCACCTGGTCGGCGACGCTCGGCACGATCGCGCAGACGCTGAAGCAGGCGAAGGTGCTGCCCTCCCCGGAGGGCGGCCGTCCGGTGATAGCCGTGGTCGGTGAGCGTTCCGCCGCCGCCCAGCGGGACCGGCTGGCGTGGTTCGAGTCCAAGCCGCTGTTCGGCTGGAAGGTGCTCGTGCCGCGCACCAAGGAGCAGGCGGCGTCGCTCTCCGACCAGCTGCGGTCCTACGGGGCCGTGCCGCACGAGGTGCCGACCATCGCGGTCGAGCCGCCGCGCACGCCCCAGCAGATGGAACGTGCCGTCAAGGGCCTGGTCACCGGCCGCTACGAGTGGATCGCGTTCACTTCGGTCAACGCGGTCAGGGCGGTCCGCGAGAAGTTCGAGGAGTACGGGCTCGACGCCCGCGCCTTCGCCGGGATCAAGGTCGCGGCGGTGGGCGAGCAGACCGCGAAGGCGCTGATCGCCTTCGGCGTGAAGCCCGACCTGGTGCCCAGCGGCGAGCAGTCGGCCGCCGGACTCCTGGAGGACTGGCCGCCGTACGACCCGGTCTTCGACCCGATCGACCGCGTCTTCCTGCCGCGCGCCGACATCGCCACCGAGACGCTGGTCGCGGGCCTCATAGAGCTGGGCTGGGAGGTCGACGACGTCACGGCCTACCGCACGGTGCGCGCCTCGCCGCCGCCGGCGGAGACCCGCGAGGCGATCAAGGGCGGCGGCTTCGACGCGGTGCTGTTCACGTCGTCGTCAACGGTCCGGAACCTGGTCGGCATCGCCGGCAAGCCGCACAACGTCACGGTGATCGCCTGCATCGGCCCGGCCACGGCGAAGACGGCCGAGGAACACGGCCTGCGGGTGGACGTGATGGCTCCCGAGCCGTCGGTCCACAAGCTGGCGGAAGCCCTCGCCGACTTCGGCACGCGACGCCGGCTGGCCGCGCTGGAGGCGGGTGACCCGGTCACCCGCCCGAGTGAGCGGCGTCCGGGGGCGCGGAGGCGTCGGTCGACGACGTAGCGGTCGCACACGTGAGGTGAGGAGGGGCGCCCTTTCGGGGGCGCCCTTCTTCGTCCGTGCGTCCGTGCGTCCGTCCGGTCCGGTCACCGGCTCTGCTGCCGGACCACGGAGCCGGTCCGCTCGGCGATGAGCCGCCGGTAGCCCGGGCACCGGGTGACGTCCTCGTGCTCGCAGTTCAGCCCGCCCTCGATCAGCTCCAGCGAGGCCTGGGCCGCCGCGATCCTCGCCCTCAGCTCGTCGGCCGCGGGACGCAGGATCGCGTGCCGGGTGGCGCGGCCGGTGGTCGCGGACAGGCTCCTGATGGTGTCCAGGCCGAGACCGGCCTCCTTCATGACGAGGATCGTCGCCACACGGGTGAGGTCCTCCGCACCGTAGCGGCGGCGCCCGGCGGCGTCCCGTGCGGGGTGCAGCAGGCCCATCGCCTCCCAGTGCCGCAGCACGTGCGTGGCCAGACCGAACCGTGCCGCGAAGGCGCCGATGCCCAGCGTTTCGGCGCCGTCGGCGCCGCCGTCCTCGGTTGACTTCATGCCGACATTAAGTCGCAGCATGGCGCCCATGGCCAAGAACCAGGACGCGGTCGACGAGCACCGCGACAGCCACGACAGCCGCGACACCGAAGCTCTGCTGGCCGCCCTCGACGCGGCGGACGGGATGCCGGGCGCCACGCGGCTGCGGACCCGGTCCTACGAACTGCTGTCCCTCGTCCCGGGCTCGACGGTCGTGGACGTCGGCTGCGGCGGCGGACGGGCGGTCGCCGAGCTGGCCGGACGCGGCGTCCACGCGGTGGGTGTGGACCCCGGCCCGCGGATGCTGGCGGCGGCCCGGGCGCGGTGGCCGCGGTACGAGTTCCGGGAGGCGGGAGCGGAGGAACTGCCGTTCCCCGACGGGAGCGTGCACGGTTACCGCGCCGACAAGGTCTTCCATGTGCTTCGCGAGCCGGCGCGGGCGGTGGCGGAGGCGCGGCGGGTCCTCCGCCCGGGCGGCAGGATCGTCCTGGTCGACCAGGACTGGGACGCCGTCATGATCGACTCGGACGACGCGGTGCTCACCCGCACGATCGTGCACGCCCGCGCCGACCTTCTGGGCTCGCCCCACGCCGGCCGCCAGTTCCGCGCCCTGCTGCTGGCCGGCGGCTTCGCCGACGTCACGGCCGAGGTGCACACCAGCGTGTTCACCGACCCGGCGATGCTGCCGCTGCTCACCCGGCTCGCGGAGCCGGCGTGCGCGGCGGGCGCCGTCGACCGCGACCTCGCGGACGGGTGGCTCGCCGAACAGCGGGGACGGGCGGAGAGGGGGCGGTTTCTGGTGGCGGTGCCGTTCTGGGTGGTGTCGGCGGCGGCGTAGGTTCGATTCCGGTCGCCGACTGACACGCGGATGCGGCCCCACCCGTGAGCTCGGGTGCGGGCCACGCTGTGCTTCGTGCGTCAGCGCCGGGACGCGTACGGGAGGAAGGCCGCCCAGGCGGATGAGGTGAGGTCGAGGCGGGGGCCTGTGCGGTTCTTGGAGTCGCGGACGAAGACGTGACGTCTGTCCGGGGTGGCCACCTCGACGCAGTCGGGGCCGCTGGACGTGCTGTAACTGCTTTTTGTCCACACGTTGAGGATCACGACGCCTCCGGCACTGCCTCGACGAAGGTCGTCCAGGTGCTGGGGGTGAGGGTGAGGCGGGGACCGCCCGGGTTCTTGGAGTCGCGGATGAGAACGTGGGCGGGGGTGGCGGCGACTTCGACGCAGGACGGGCCGTCGTCGGAGCTGTAGCTGCTCTTCGTCCACGCCACTTCGCCGTGGGAGGGCTTGACGGTCATGACTCCTCCAGCACTTTCTCGATGAGGGCAAGGGACTCCCGTGGGGTGAGAGCCTGCGCCCGGATGATGCCATGTCGCATGTCGAGAATGGCGGTCTCTCTCGGGTCGGTCATCACGTTGGCGCTGAGCTGGACCTCGCTGAGCCCCACCGCGATCCCGGTCTTGAGCCTGAGCAGTCGGAATGGGCCACCGAGGCCCGAGTTCTCCTCCCGGTCCAGCGGCAGCACCTGAAGGTCGACGTTACGCAACTGAGCGACGTCGCACAGCCGTTGGAGCTGGCCGCGTACCACCCTTTTGCCTCCGACCGGGCGGCGCAGCGTCGCTTCGCACAGCACGAAGCTGAACACGGGGCGAGGAGACGGTGCGGTGAAAATCTGCTGGCGCTCCAGACGGGCGGACACCCGCTGCTCAAGCTCCTCGTCCGTGAACTGCGGGCGCCGGGAGGCGAACACAGCCCGTGCGTAGTCCTCGGTCTGCAACAAGCCGTCGATCACGCAGTTGTTGTAGGAGCGAATCTCGACGGCCTCCGTCTCCAGGCGCTTCACGTCCCGCACCTTCTTCGGGTACCGGGCCTCCGCCACGTCCCCCTTCATCGCCGCGATCTTTCCGCCCGCGCCCAGCACCTCGTCCGCCGCGTCCAGGTACTCCGGGCGCGGGATGCGCCGTCCCCGCTCCACGGAGGAGACCAGTTCCTCGCCGTACCCGATGGCCGCACCGAACTCCGCCTGGGTGAGGCCGGCCGCCTCTCGCCACAGCTTCAACTGCCGTGTGACCGCCCGCATGACGGCCCCGGCCTCTTCGTCGTCCAGCCCCGCTTCCCACCCGCTCATGCTCGCCGCCCTCCCGTCGCGCGCCCTTCCCCGGACCAACTCCGGCCGCCCGCGCCCGGTCATCCCGGGCAGCCCGGACGGAAACCGGACACCGCGCGGACAGCCGCTGATCGCACGGGCCGCCGCTCTTCACAGGTTACGCACGCGCAAACACTCTGAGTGACGTGAGTCGAAAAGTCACCGCCCCGAGCGCCCCGCTCCACCAGTTCACCGTGCCGCTCTCCGCCACCCGCCGAGGAGCCCGTCTCGCCCGGCTGCTCGCCGTTGAGCAACTGCGCGGGTGGGAACTGCCGCCCGACCCGGCTCGGTTGATCGTCGCCGAACTCGCGGCGAACGCCGCCGTGCACGGCCGTGTGCAGGGCCGGAGTTTCCGGCTCGCCCTCTCCCTCGTGGAGCCCGCCACGCTCCGCATCGAGGTCACCGACACGAGGGGAGATCACCTGCCCATGCAGGCGCGGTCCGCCGGGGATGAGCCCGCCGAGTCCGGTTACGGCCTGCTGCTGGTCGAGGAGCTGGCCGACCGCTGGGGCGTACGTGAGGGCCCGGCGCCATGCAAGACCGTGTGGGCGGAGCTGGACCTCGGCCAGTGACCGGCCGCGGCCGGACAGTCAGTCGCCCTGGCCCGCGCTGCCGATCGGGCCGACCTTCACCGGGGTGCCCGAGCCGTCCGTGACCGGGAGGGAGGAGCCGCCCGGCCAGTCGAGCGTGACCGGCTTCGTCTCGTTCGGCGGGGTCACGACCAGGCCCGTGACGCGGACGCCTGAGCCGCCGGAGTCGTTGACCGGGTAGGTGACGGCGAACCACACCGACTTGCCGTCCTTGAGGACGACCGACGGGGCCTCCTCGCCGGTGCGCTCGGCGGAGAGCTGGCCTGCGTTCGTCTTCAGGTCGACGCCCGCGTAACCCGTGAGCGTGCAGTCACGGCCGCCGCCGTTGGCGAACTCCACCGCGACGGTGCCGACGGTGTCGCCCTCGATGGTGACGTCCGAGGCGGTGACCTCCAGCTCGTCGGTACGGCAGTCGGCCACCTTGCCGTCCTCGTTGCTGCCGGTCCCGGCGTCCGTGCCCTCCTGGTCCTGGTCCTGTTCATGGCCCTCGCCCTGCTCCGTGTCGTCGCCGTTCGCGGTCGGGGCCGAGGCGGCCGGTTCGGGGCCGGCGGCGACGTCCTCGTTCTGGCAGGCCGTGAGCGAGAGGCCCGCGACGACGGCCAGGGCGGCGATGGTGAGCTTGGTGGCGCGCATGGTGTCTTCCTCAGTGTCGGTGGCAGCGTGTGTGACGGGCCGTCAGTACGGCTCCTGCGCACTACAAGAGCCGTCCCGCCCGCTCGCCGTTTCGCTCGACGGCACGCCCGGACGCGCCTGTTACAGACGGGGGCATGCGCGGTGACATCCGTGCCGCGCCCGGCACGCACGGCGGTGCGCCGAGGCCGGGCGGGGCGGGCTCCGGTGGGTCGGCCGACGGGGCGGCGGGCCGTAAAAAGACTTAAGTACCTAGGGTAAATACCAACCAAACCAGACCAAACCTCGCGTTGATCACTCGGCCGGGTGAAACGCGTCGAACTGGCTGGCGCGGCGGTGGTGCGGGCGGGCACTCTCAGCTCAGAGGGCCGGGCAACTCGGCGCTCCCCCACACCCGTACAGACGTCGGCCCCCGCCGGGACTTGCACTCCCGGACGAGGGCCTGACCAAAGAGGAAGCAGACCCTTCCCCATGGCTGAGCAGAAGCCTAGTGCTGCCACCCGCCCGATTCAGGGTGTTCAGCGATCCGCCACCCCGTCCGGTGTCACCCACGTACGTACGTGCCCATCCGGGCAGTACGTGGTCGTCGGCAACCACCTCGCCCAGCACCGGGAGTTGTCGCTGACCGCGATCGGACTGGCGACCCACATCTTCTCGGTGCCCGAGGGCACCCCGGTCGACATCCGCAGTCTCACCGAGCGCTTCCCCGAGGGGCGGGACCGGATCGCCTTCGCCCTGCGGGAGCTGGAGGCGCACGGGTACCTGCGGCGGGTCCGCGAGCACACGGAGGACGGGCGGCTGGCCACACGGACCTACGCCCACCACACGCCGGTGGACGCGGCGTCCGCGGCCGTCGCGGAGCCCGCGCGGTCGGTGGTACGGCGTCCGGCGGCGGGGCGTGCCCGTACGCGTCACACGGTGGAGGCCGTCGGCGACGAGACACCTCAGGAGGACGATCAAGCCGTCGCCGAGCCCGTGGTCACGGGCCGGTCCGACAGCCCTGACGGCACGGGTGGCGCCGGCGCCGGTCGAGCCCGGCCCCACAATCCCCGACCTCGCAGTCCCCGGCCCCACAGTCCCCGATCTCACAATCCCCGAGACGCCGCCGCACGCGGCGCCTCGCTCCGGACCGCTGCACGAGAAGGCGGTCGCGCTCCTCGCAGGGCTGCGCCGCGCCGACGAGCGCCTCACGCTGTCGCTGCGGGAAGTGCACCGGCTCGCCCCAGCCGTCGTCGACTGGCTCGAACGGGGAGTCGGGCCGGCGGCGTTGCGCCACACCCTCACCGCCGACCTGCCCGTCGTCATGAAGTATCCGGCGGGCGTGCTCGCCTACCGCCTCCGTGAACTGCTGCCCCCGCCGCTCCCCGCCGTCCCGGACCTTCCGCCACCGCCCACGGCCGCTGCCCACCGCCCGCACCCCTTGCAGGACTGCGACGGCTGCGACCGGGTCTTCCGCGCCCCGGAACCGGGCCGCTGCCGCGACTGCCGGCAGGCGCAGGCGACTGGCGAGCGGGCGGTGTACGCGGCCTGACGTCGCGGCCTGGACAGGCGAGTCGTCCTGGCCGACGGTCTTGGCCGACGGGTGCCGACGGATGCCGTAGCCGCGCACACCGACATCCCTCACCCGAGCGGTGACGTGGGCGCGACCCAACGGGCCCGGTTCACATGCGGGCGGGATGCGAGCGTCACGCACACCGACACCGCCGCCAGCCCCGTGATCGTCACCGTCGGCGAGAGCACCTGCGCCGTCGCGCCCGCCACCGCCGCGCCGATGCCCTGCCATGTCATCCGGCCCGCCGACTCCACGCCCTGCACCTGGCCGCGCACCTGCTCGGGTGTGAGGGCGAGGAGCCGTTCCTGGAGGGGGAGCGTGGCCGCGAAGCCCGCGCTCGCGACGAACACCGCGACCGCCGCGACAGGCGCCGGCGGGTGCAGCGCGAAGAGGAGGTACGGCGCGGCCAGCAGCAGGCGCAGGGGAAAGGCGGAGCGGCGTCGCCACTCGGGGGAGAGCAGGCGGCCGACGGTCAGGTCGCCCAGGAGCATGCCGCCCGATGCGGCCGCCAGCAGGACACCCGCGTTCGCCCCGGCGTACGGGATGAACAGGGCCTCGCAGCCGACGATCAGGCCGTTGGGCACCCACAGGTTCAGCAGCAGGGCGCGCGGGCCGGTACGGGAGAGAAGAGCCGCGTTGGTCGTCCACGTCTCGCGCAGGCCGGGGCGGCGGGGCGGGCGGATGGAACGCTCCCGTACGGTCGCCGCCGTCACGGCGAGCGCGGCCGCCGTCAGCGCCGCTGCCGCGACGAACAGGCCCTGCGGGGTGAGATGGCGCAGCAGGAGCGCGCCGAGGGCGAAGCCGAGGACGGAGGTGCCGCCCGCGGTGATGTTCATCAGCGACCGGGCCGGGACGTACGCGGACGCGGGCACCGCCTCGGCGAGCAGGCCCATGCGCGTGCCGGTGTTGAGGGACTGGAAGAAGCCGAGCAGGAGGAGCAGGGCGAAGCGGGCGGTGAGCGGCATGCCGGGGGCCGCCTGCGCGCAGGCGCCCGCGAGGGCGACGGCCTGGAGCGCGACCAGGGTGCGGCGCGGGCGGCTGCCGTCCGCGACCGACATCAGCGTCGTCGCGCCGAGCACGGTCGCGAAGGTCGCGCCGTACATGCTCACGGCGGTGAGGAACGGTGAGCCGGTCGACCGGTCGACGAGCGTGCCGAGCGCGAAGCCGGAGAGGGTGCTCGCGGCGACCGTCAGCGTGCAGCCGGCGTACAGGCCGGCGAACTCGCGGTTGCGGAGGAGTGCGCGGTAACCAGGCGTCGCGTCAGAGGTGTTGGGTTCGGGAGATGCCATGAAAAAAGCCTTCGTGCTGCCCTGTCGGGGCGCGCGAAGGCTGACCGACGGACCATAGCAGGTCCGGCCCGGCTCCCGGGACTGGATGTCAGACCAGACCGACCGACACCAGCCCGCCGGCTGCGGCGACCGTGGCGGCGAGACCGCGCAGGCCCGGGGTGACGGCCCTGCGGCCGCCCCGCGTGGACAGCCTGAGCACGGCGTTCGCGGTGAACGCGGGCAGCAGCACGCCGAACACCGCGACCGTGGCGAGCGTTCCGAGGGTCGGCTCGACGGACACCGTCAGCGCGCCGGCCGCCATCGCCGCCGCGGCGATCCCGTACAGCGCCGCCGGTACGAAGGTGAGGTCGTCGCCCGCCTGCGGGGCCGGGCCGCGTCCCTTGGCGTGCGCCCAGTGGCGGCGCTCGACGCCGACCCGCGCCGACACCATGACGACCACCTCGACCGCCAGGACGATCACGGCGATGTGCTCGATCGACACAGCGTTCCCCTGTCCCTGCCCTCTACGTCGTACGCACGCGCTGGTACTTCGACGGTACGGGGCCCTCGGTGGCCGGTGAAGCACTTGAGGGAGTTCAGAGGCTCTTCAGGCCAGGGAGCGCAGCGCCCGGCCGAGCAGGGCCACGCCCTCGGTGAGGGTGCCGGGCGGGTCGGCCGCGTATCCGAGGACCAGGCCGGGGCGGCCAGGGAGCTGGCGGTGCCAGGACAGCGGGTGACACTTGACGCCCAGGGTCAGCGCGGCGGCGGCCAGTTCGGTGTCGGGGACGTCCGGCGCGTACGTGACCGTCAGGTGCAGGCCCGCCGCCGCGCTGACCCTGG